>JAKAFG010000039.1 GCA_021818125.1 Pseudomonadota bacterium
CGCATGCTCGATCACGCTGGTATCAAGGCTGCTGTCGTTGAAGTAGATCCCTTCCCAGTACCCCATATTCGGTGAGGCTGCCGAGGAGGTAAATACAATGGGTTGTTCCGCTGTGCCGACAGCAGCCAACTCACCAGCTATACTTAACCTCGCATTGTTGGCGAACTTAATGATGGCACCCGGCATTATGGTTAGCTTGATTCCCGAGGGAACAGTTATGGTGGCGGTGATTGTATTTGTTCCATACCACACCTCATTCTGGGTGAGGTTGCCCGCTGAAGTAATATGTGAAGTGGAATTATTGGGTAAGGTTCCGTTTAAGTATTCTGCTATGTTAGTAGATCCATCGCCGTCGAGGTCGCCGCTTCCTTCCACTTTATATGGATTTAGTCCATAGGTGTCTTCCCAACTATCGGGCATACCGTCATTATCGTCATCGCTGTCTGCGCCGTTTTCCAGCCCATCTCCATCAACATCGCTGTCGCACGCACTGCCGATACTGTCGCCGTCGAGATCCTCTTGTTGCGGATTGTGTTCGCTGGGACAATTATCCCGTTCATCATAGAGGCCATCCAGATCTTCATCGCCTGAAGCAACGCCTTCATGATATAGTGCCCTGATTTCTTCGGAAGAAAGTGCTCGATTATAAATTCTTACATCATCAATTCCGCCATTGAAAAAGCCGTGTGCGGGGTTAAAGCCGCCCCTTGCCCCGATGCGCAAAGGCGTATTGGTTACTTGCATATTTCCCGTTGCGACGTATTCTTTCTGCAACACGCCATTGATGTAACTGTTTACGGAAGAGCCATTGTAGGTTAAAGCCACTTGCAGCCATCGATTTTCTGTAACAGGGCCGCCCCCATCAACCCAGCCGGCCTGGTGGGCAGGTAATCCACTCAACCCTCCGAGATAAAACTTGAAGTGATTTCTGGAAATTCCTTCGCAAGTGCCATGAATGGCGATCTCGTATGGGTATGATTCTTTATTTAGAATTATATTGTCGCAATGCGAATCTGAGATTCCATGTAGATTAATCCAAGCTGAAATGGTGATTTCATTTTGGAGATCCAACGAACCCGAATCATTCACTTCGATATATGAACTTGAGCCGTCAAAAAGATATCCATTCTCTGCGTTGCCAAACCTATCCGCGGCTAATTCGGCATTGTGCGCGACCCCATCATTTCCATTCCCACTTCTGTCCTGTGAGCTCTCGTTAAATGGGAAGTATGCAACCAATCCATCATTTAAACGCTTCGATGTTGCTTTATATATGTTGGAGTTAATGAGTCTTGTAGTACCGTCCATATAATTGGGCACAGCGAGATAAGTATCTTCGTTGATTGTGAAGCTATCCCATCCCCATGCCCCGTTTGTTAAAATATTCTGAGCAACCTGGAACAGGTGTCCATCCCATCGGTAAATTCGCGACCCAATGTTATAGCTCGTATCGTTGTGTTGATTTGCTGCTGCAAGGTAGGTTTCGCCGTCAATCTCAAAGCTATTCCACTTGAGAACCCCATTGGTCGCTATGGATTGCACTTCATTGAACTGACTGCCGTTCCATTTATAAACCTTCGAGTCGACATTGCGGGTGACATCGTTATAGTAGTTGGCAACAACCAAATATGACGCCCCTTCGATTTCAAAGCTCTCCCAATCATAGGCACCTTGAGTCGGGATGGACTGAAGCTCTTCAAAGGCAGTCCCATTCCACCAATAGATCTTCGAATCGATGTTTCGGGTTGCCCCGTTATACTGGTTTGCAACGGCAAGATAACTTTGATTGGCAATACTAAAGCCCTCCCAATCCGCCGCCCCGCTTGTCGCGATAGATTGAATTTCTACAAAGGAAGTGCCGTTCCACCGATAGATTTTTGAATCGATATTCCGGCTCGTTGCGTTTTGTCCATTGGCAACCGCGAGAAAGGTGTCGCCGGATATCGTAAAACTCTCCAAATCCATGGCGCCGTTGGATGGGATGTTTTGAATTTCCTCGAAGGATGATCCGTCCCATCTATAGATTTTCGAGTTGATGCTATAGCTCGATCCATTGCTGTAATTTGCAACCGCCAGAAAGGTCTCGCCATCGATTTTAAAACTTTCCCAATCGCGCGCACCATTAGTAGGTATGGATTGAATCTCTTCAAATGCAGCGCCATTCCATTGATAGATCTTTGAATCGACATTGTTTGTCGTATTGTTGTGGTAATTTGCTACCGCCAGATAGCTTTCACCATCGATCTCAAAACTTTCCCAATCCAGGGCCCCAATCGTAGGAATCGACTGAAATTTATCAAACACGATCGTGCGGCTACAAACGTCACCCACACCATCAGCATTTATGTCTATCTGATCAGGGTTATAGGCGGCCGGGCAGTTGTCGTCACAATCTGCGGTATTGCCCCCTGTACAAGGAGTGTCGCCGCTAACGCCGCTGGAATTACCATCATTTAGAATGCCGTCCTCATCCTGGTCCAGTTGCATATCGGGGGCATGATAGAGTGCTTGGATCTCCGCCTCGGTTACCGCGCGGTTGTAAATGCGCAGATCATCAATGGCACCCGTAATCGGTCTTCCTCCCTCGGATAAACGCTGTATATTGTTCCCTATATAAAAATTCCCGGTAGAATTCGCGATATTCCCACTCGCGCTGACTTCGACATCCTTTACGCCGTCAAGATAGATTTCAGCCATGCTTCCGGTGTAAAGGACGGTGACATGCGTCCAGTCGGATAGTTCGATAGCTGTATTTGTGATCAGAGGCCGCAAATTAAAACAATTATGAAGGTAAAAGTGGATTTTACTGTCGGCGGAAAAAGATATTGACTTATCTTCCTGACCGCTTACCCATTTGTTGATTATCCGCCCGCTCTGTGCAGTGCTGGGATTGACCCAGAAAGAGATGGTCATTTGGTTGGTAAAGCTAAAGTTGCTGCTGTTGCCAAGATTGATCGAATCATCTACGCCGTCGAACCGGTAGGCGCTATTTACGTTCCCAAAGCGGTCCGCAAGGAGCGTTGCACCGCTGTTGGTGCCATCATTTCCATTTCCGCTTTCATCAATTGCATTACCGGTGAATGTATAGGATGCCACCAATCCATTACCGAGGTGTGTTTCAGGAACATTCGTTTCGTTTCCGGGGTCGGTACCAGCATGGTACTCCACGATATTTGAGAATTGATCATTATCGGCATCAGCATTGGCGTCGTTGACCAGCTGATTCAAGCCAACATGCAGCGCCTCATATGCGTCCGGCATACCGTCAGCGTCGTCATCATCGTCATTGCAATCCGCCGTTTCATCGCCGTCAGTATCCACATCGGAGAAATTGCACCCGCAAATACCGGCTTCAGTCTTCTCAGGATCAAGCGGGCATTCATCCGTTTCATCGGGGGTGCCGTCGGCGTCGTTGTCTAAAACCCCAAGGATTAATATTTCTGCCGTGAAAGCAGTGCCATCATAGGAGTCGTTACTGTTCGCATCTATAACGAAATCAATTTTACTACCGCTATTAACGTTCACGCTGAAATTGTAATTTACCCCAGTGCCATCGTTATAGGCGATAGGCTGTGTGTATCTCTCAATGCCATCGACATAGACATGGGCAGTTATACCATCTCCGCCGTTGATATTTGTTTTATAGAGCCTGCCACTTATAACTAACTCACCGGCATACTCTGCCACATATCGCCTTACCGCTAAGTATTTATAGCTTGATTGAGAGTCTGGATGGCAACGGTCCGGAGTGATCGTCATCCATGGTGGATTACCATTCGGCCAATCCCAGAAAGTTCCGGACCAGTAATTATTAGGAAAGGGTATAAAGTCATCGGTTTGGTATCCTGATGTCACATCGTTCTGGTAATCATAGTATCCATAATACCAATTGTTCTGTCCTTGTATTCCCGAAAAGTCCGAGACTGAATTCGCGATAACTGAAGATACATTGAATTCGTTATAAAGTGATAGAATTTCTGAATCACAGAGAGCACGGCCATAAATTCGAAGATCGTCAATACTACCCTTAAAGGCACTAATGTCTGTCGTGCCCCAATCCCCATAGCCGATTGTGGGCGCCTCTGTTCCTGATTCGGAAAATCCTCCGCCTGCGACTCCATCCAACAAACCATTTATATATATTTTTCTATTGGAACCATCATAGACAGCTGTGATGTGAGTCCATTGGTTTGCTGGCATGGGGCTATTTGATTGGGCATCAAAATTATACCCGCCCCAAAAGGTGACAGCTCCATTAGGGGCATCACCGTAGCCAGAATTTATTTCAATCATAAAGCCGCTTGTTTGTGATAGATCCTTTTCAATAATAGCTTGTCTGCCTTCCGTGGGCTTCACCGATTTGACCCAAACGGACACTGTAAAAGGATTTTCTATATTAAGAACTGAATTGTTGCCGATATTTATACTATCGTTACCATCAAAGAAGTACGCATTATTAACAACACCTAACCGATCAATTGTTGGTTCAGCGCCATTGATCGATCCATCATTACCGTTACCGCTAATATCATTGGCATTCCCTTCAAAAGGATAGGCTGCAACCAATCCTGAGTTTAAATAATTCTGATACAATTGCTTTATTTCATCAGGCGACATTGCGCGGTTGTAAAATCTTAATTCATCTAAGATACCGCTGAACCAATAATCCTGATGATTGGAGCTTAAATCGCGATAACCTATATATGTTATCGTCGGATCTTCTCCAGTATATGCTTCGAATGTTTCACTTCCAACCGCAGCCCCATTTACATAAAACACTATCCTATTATTTACCTTTACATAGCTAACAAGGTACCACTGTCCAGGAAGACAAAAATGATTCACCTGGTAATCGTCGGCTACTCCCCCGGGTGGAGGATAATTGTCAAAGGCGGGACGAAATTTCCCCCCATCTACGTATGGTTCCTGAGACAGCGAGATGCTATTCTTAGTAGTCCATCTGCCATAGAATTCGCCATAGATAATATGTCCATGGCCCACTTCCTCAGAAGATGAAAATGGAGCAATATTGACCAGTGCTGTGCATGACCATTCATTTAGATTATTAATTATTGGCGAAGATAACTGTACATAGTCCCCTTCATTTGTAAATTTAATTCCATCCCCAAATGGGGTATCTACATAACTAGCACCCCCCAAAAGCGTTCCATTATTCCCAGTCCCACTCGCATCATTGGCATTGCCATTAAAGGGATAGTAAGCTACCAGTCCGCTATTAAAATCTACGGGCGAGGCGTCTAATTCGATTTGATCGAAACTAACCTGGCCTGTCCCGGCGTGGCTTAAACGGATTTCTATGGCTTGGCCAAGGGCAGCATTACCGGCTTGGGCAGTATAGGAAAGAGTGGACAGCACAAAGGAACCATCGGCCGGCGACAAAAGATTGTGATCCTCGGCAAGTAGAGTTCCGCCGGCGTAGAGCTGAATTCGATAATCATTAATATCGTAATCCGTGTTTCTATTCCCCAATGATACGGAAAGGGTGTAGACATTTCCCGACTGAATTGTTTCCGTAAGAACTTGAGATATAGTACTATCGTTATGAACATAAGTGACATTCACTCCATCCGGGACGCCGTTCGGATAGGTCTCCGTCGTAGGCCTGAAGTTACCGGCCGTGCCGGAGACTGTCCAGCCATCGATTCCGCCCTCGGTCCAATCGCCTAAATCCGCATTTTGGACCCACACCCCATCCTCCGGCACATTAGCTTCGAAGGAAGGGTTGTCGATAAGCACCGGCGCGGAAAAAGCTGCTGAGGGGGCCATGGTCAAGATACTGGCGAATAGCATTATGAAGAAAAAGCACTTTTCAAGATTGGTTCTGAGAATGGAATTCTTGCTCGGTGTTGTCCGGCGCGTGTGGATGGTAAGATCTCCAGTATACATGTTCATTTCGCCTTCCTCAGTTCTTCCCCTGAATATATGGTTATCGATCCCTTTTAATTATATTCTTATGCGTACCGTATCAAAGCAGGGCCAGACCCTCTAAAAGCCCAGCGCGCGCACCCGCAAACCTTCCCTTCAAAACGGCAACGGCAAGAATCCGCTACAGTTCTTAACTGGAGAAGGTTTTTATGGTGCCTGGTTTCCAGAAAGTGCAGGGTATCCTTCGACACCCCCTAACAAATAAAAAATCGGCTAAACTTCAGCCGATTGTGTCTCTTTCGCAATGTCGGCGTAACTGCCGCCGTTCAGGCCTACAAGCAAGATGTTTTAATTGCCTGCCCAACTTCATGTTCACAGCCAACGCATTCTTTTTTAAGGTGGAGAATTTAGAGGCATCTGAAATCGCCTAAGTTCCGCCCTTGCCATCGCCTTTATTGGATAGTCGGCGGCCATGGCTCCCGGTCGCATGCGTCGCGCATGCACCTACGCCTTGAGCCATCTATCATTATAAATTCCGGGTTTTTCGCTTGCGGGCGACACAAGCCAACCCCATCAACCCCATGCCCAAGAGCCCTATGGTCGCTGGCTCTGGAACGGGCGCGGTGGGGGCGGAGACTTCTACGGCGGCTTGGATGTATTGGATATTGGTAACAAAGCCCGTCTTACGCGAGAAACCTTCCCTTCTATCCGACGCCGTATAGCTGATTCCCAAGGAGGAAAAACCGGCGTCAATTGCCTCCATGGTCAAGGTGGCCAGAAGAAGATCTTCTCCATATACCGCCGGACTAAGGAAACTAGGGAGTGCGGCGGCCAGGCCATCGCCGTCCGCTGCATATATCTGTCTCCAGAGCGCGGTATTGATGGTGGGAGGGGCTGATAAGGATAAGAGGGTTTGGTCAAAGCTGAAGTCCAACCCCCATCCGATCACGGATTCACTCTGGGCGATATCCGCGATGATATCCACATGGAAGAAATCCCCTACGGTCAATTGGGATTCACTGGGTAAAACTGTGATTGTCAGGGCGTGTGCGTTGGCAACGCAACAAAACAGAAGGGCAAAAAGAAGGCACTTTTTCACATCAACCTCCGCGTGAGATCCGGTGGAACACAATTCAACAACTATAATCTATGAAGTAGGAAGAGAGTGTAGCTGAAGCCCGCGACAAACAAATTATACGCTGAACTATCGATAATTTGCTCTGGCAGAGAACAACAGCAATTTATATGCCGCCAGCAAGACCCCCCGTTACATGCTGGTATTATTCACATTCAACCTTTTCATCGGCTCCGCCTATGGAATTCATGTAATAGCTTTTGGGTAAAACATTCCATAGTTTTGCTGACTTATAACATACACCGACGGCGCGGCCCGAGGCGTGCAACTCCCCATTTTCTATCATCCCAGGGGCATCGCCTATTTCATAATTGCCGTTAACCACTACCAGGCGAAATTGAATTCGCCAACTGTCAATAGTGACAGGTTCCCCATGGGAAATCGGCGCCCGCATCTACCATATATATCCTCGGCATCCACATCTTCGCGGTAGTGCCGGCCCTTGGAAAGGGTTCTGTGGCCTCTGACCATCGCCCTGATCGACATCGCCTGGGGCATGGTTTTGTGCGCCGGCTGGGCCGGGGTGAGTTACCGGGTGGTACGGTGGCTCCCGTAAAGGTGAAAGAGGTGGCCAGAATTGTACAAACAGAACCGGGACTGTTCGTGCTACACCCCGACATGTCCCTTTATGCGGATATGCAGGATAAAGTGTGACGGGCGATGGGGGTCTATGGCGGAGACGGGTGGACCGCGGCCATATCCCGCCAGGCGGTCACCTGGACCGATTGCCGCACATAGCTCTCGTCGCCACCGTAGAAAAGATAGGCTGAATCCATATCTTCGGCCAGTTTGGAGAAATAGGCCAGCCCCTTGAAAGCATCTTGGGATACCGTTTGGCCGGATTTGGCTTCCATGGCAATGGGCCGCCCCCCTTGATCCCAGATCAGGTCCACTTCGTTGCCCACATTGTCCCGGAAGTAGAAAAGATTGTCGGTCTGCACGGCATTGAAGCGCTTTTTGAGCATCTCCGCGACGACAAGGCTCTCGAACAGCGCGCCCCGAAGGGGATGGGCGGCCAATTGCGCCGCTGTCTGGATGTCCAATAAAAAGCAGGCCAATCCGGTATCCAAGAAGTACAACTTCGGGGATTTGATCAGCCGCTTGTTGAAGTTTTTGTAAAAAGGCCTCAGCCGTTTGACGATATAGCTCGCCTCCAGCACCGAGAGCCAGCTCTTGACCGTATTGTGATTGACCCCGCAATCGTTGCCCAAGCTCGAAAGATTGAGGATTTGGCCGGTCCGTCCCGCGCAGAGCTTCAGGAAAATCTCGAACTGGGACAAATCCCGGATGTTAATGAGCGCGCGCAAGTCTCGTTCGATGTAGGTGTTGACGTAAAAGCTCATGGCTTCGGTGGGGTTGAGGCCTTTGTCGAAGATGCGTGGATAAAAGCCGGTCCAGAGGACTTGATCCAGAGAGACGCTTTTCAGCTCGGCGGCGTAAGCCTCGGCGAGACTAAAGGGCAGCAAGCGCACCAACGCTGTGCGGCCGGCCAATGATTGGGTGATATTTTCCAGCAGATCGAATTGCTGACTTCCGGTCAGAATAAATTGCCCTTCGAGGTTCTTCCGGTCGACGATGGTTTGAATATAGGACAGCAATTCCGGGACGCGCTGGATTTCGTCGATGACCGCGCCCTCGGGAAAACGGTTTAAGAACCCGCGGGGGTCTTGACGGGCAAACTCGCGCTGGTCCAAATCTTCCAGGGAAACATAGGCCTTGTCGGAGAAAACCATCCTGCATAACGTGGTTTTGCCGGATTGACGCGGTCCCGTGATCGTCACCACTGGATATTGGCGCGCCAATCGCTCTGTTTTTGCCGCAAGCTCCCTTGGTATCATCGTGCCTCCTTGCCTGATCCTAGGGAAAACTCAACCACAGGTGAGGACGACAGGCAACAACTTTTACAAATTGAGAATTGAAATAACAATCCGTAAAGATGTTCAGGGGACCCGTTGCCACCAAAGGTATACGCCAGCCTGGTCGCAGGCGTTCAAAGGGCTTGACCAAACGCCCGTATAGTGCAAAATAGGGGATATTGCTTCGAAAACCATTGCTTGCGGCTACAACCGATAACCTTATGACCATACCGTGCTCCGTTTCGTTTCCATGAACGGCAACCCGAGTTATCCAGAAACGGAATTCCGCCGCCGAACGATGCCGGCGACGGTGAATCGTCATCATTCCCGCCGATCTCGGCCGGAGGTTTGTCATGAATAAACCGGTCACCGCATTAGGGCTTTGCATGGGCGCCTCCACGGTCTCCCTGGTGCAAATCCGTTGCGCCCCCGCCACTGGCGCCGACGAGGTGCGGCCGGTGGTCCTTGCGCATGCCGTCCACACCCATGACGGCGATCCCAAACGCACGCTGCTCAAGGCTTTGGAAGCCGTGGACTGGTCGACCATCGACCGAGTGGCGGCCACCGGCCGCAAATTCCGCGACTTTCTGAACCTCTCGGCCATCCCCGAGCCCGAGGCGGTGGAGTATGCCTACGATCACTTGAAACCGGCCAAGGGCCACTGCCCGGCGGTGATTTCGGCCGGCGGCGAGACCTTCATGGTCTACACCCTGGACCCGGGCGGCCGCATCACCAACGTGCTCACCGGTAACAAGTGCGCCGCGGGGACCGGCGAGTTCTTCCTGCAGCAACTGCGGCGCATGGATGTCTCCCTGGAGACCGCCGGCCAGTGGGCCGCAGCGACCGAGCCGTACGCAGTGTCGGGACGCTGCTCGGTCTTCTGCAAGTCGGATTGCACCCACGCCACCAACAAGGGCATTCCCAAGGCGCGCGTGACCGCCGGCCTGGGCCAGATGATGGCCAACAAAGTGCTGGAACTGCTCAAAAAGGTGGAGCGGCGCGATCTGATGCTGGTGGGTGGCACGGCCCGCAACCAGATGATGGTGCGCTATTTGCGCCAAGCCATCCCGGGCCTGGTGGTTCCGGACGAAGCGCCCTACTTCGAAGCATTGGGCGCGGCCCTGTGGGCCCTGGAGAACACCCCCCGGCCGTTTCCGGGCCTTGCGAATCTCTTCGTGGCACATCAGCGGCGGTTCGATCTGCTGCCGCCCTTGCGTCAGTTCGAAGATCGGGTGACGTTTAAATCCATCTCCCGGGATGCGGCGCGGGCCGGCGATGTCTGCCTGTTCGGTCTGGACGTGGGCTCGACCACCACCAAGGCGGTGCTGATGCGGGAAAAGGACCAGGCCCTGCTGGCCTCGGTCTACCTGCGCACCAACGGCGATCCGGTGGGTGCCTCGCGGCAGTGCTACCGCGCCATCCTGGAGCAGATCCGGCCCCACGCGGACCCCGACCAGGTTTCGATCATCGGCCTGGGGGTGTGCGGTTCGGGACGCCAGATCGCCGGCCTGCACGCCCTGACCGATGGGGTGATCAACGAGATCATCGCCCATGCCACGGCCTCGGTGTACTTCGACCGCGAGGTGGACACCATCTTCGAGATCGGCGGCCAGGACGCCAAGTACACCTACATTACCAACGGCGTGCCTTCGGATTACGCCATGAACGAGGCCTGTTCGGCGGGCACCGGATCGTTTCTGGAAGAGTCGGCCCTGGAGACCTTGGGCGTGCCCATGGAGCGCATTGCCGAAGTGGCCCTGGAAGCCAAGCTGCCGCCCAATTTCAACGACCAGTGCGCGGCCTTCATCTCCTCGGACATCAAGAACGCCATCCACGACGGCGCGGCCCACGAAGACATTCTGGCCGGTCTGGTGTACTCCATCTGCATGAACTACAACAACCGGGTCAAGGGCAACCGGCCCATGGGCACCAAGATCTTCATGCAGGGTGGGGTGTGCTACAACCGCGCCGTGCCCCTGGCCATGGCGGCCCTGACCGGCAAGCCCATCGTGGTGCCGCCCGAACCGGGCTTGATGGGGGCCTTCGGCGCAGCCCTGGAAGTCAAAAAGCGCATCGACAACGGGCTCATGACCCGGGCACGCTTCGACCTGGCGGTACTGGCCGAGCGCGAGACCCAATACGGCGAACCGTTCATCTGCAAGGGCGGCGCCGAAAAGTGCGACCGGCGCTGCCAGATCGCCCGCATCACCATCGAAGGCGACGTCTACCCCTTCGGCGGCGCCTGCAACCGCTACGACAACCTGCGCCGCAAGCAGCGCTTCGATGTGGCCCAGCTAGACCTGGTGCGCGTGCGCCAGCAATTGGTTTTCGGCAAGTATGCGCCGCCCCCCCTGGACCCGAAGGCCCCCGGCTACCGCGGCCGCGTGGGCCTGAACCGCAGCTTTCTGGTGCACACCTACTACCCGCTCTATGCCCAGTTCTTCAGCATGCTGGGCTATGCGCCGGTGCTGCCCGAAACGCCCGACCCCAGCGGCATCGACCAGCGCAACGCCCCCTTTTGTTACCCGGCCGAGCTGGCCCACGGCTTCTTCCACGACCTGATTTCCGGGCAAGATCCGCCCGAAGTGCTTTTTCTGCCCCACTTCAAGTCGGTGCCGACCATCAATGGCGACCGCAACGCCCAGGTGTGTCCCCTGGTGCAGGGCGAGACCTTCTATCTGCAGTCGACTTTCCGGCCGCGCCTGAGCCTGCTCAAGCAAAAGGGCTTGCGCCTGTTCGCCCCCCTGATCGCGCTGTCCGACGGCGTGGAGGGCGCGCGCCGCCCGCTGGTGGAGACGGCCGTGGCCCTGGGTATCCCCCAGGCCATGGCCCAGGAAGCATTCAGCCGCGCCGCGACGCTCATGCGCGCCTGCCTGGAAGAGATGCGCGAGCTGGGCCGCCAGGCTTTGGCCCAATTGGAGCGGACGCCCGAGAAGATCGCCGTGGTGCTTTTCGCCCGGCCTTACAACGGTTTCACGGAAGAGGCCCACAAGGGCATCCCCCACAAATTCGCGTCCCGGGGCATCCTGGTGCTGCCCCTGGATTTTCTCGATCTGACCAATCTGCCCACCCGGCGCCACATGTACTGGGGCATGGGCCAGCGCATCATGACGGCGGCGCGCAAGGTC
>JAKAFG010000040.1 GCA_021818125.1 Pseudomonadota bacterium
CCTACGGCTGGCGGCCGGTCACCATCTTCCTGGGTGCGGTACTCTCAGGGCTGGAGATCTTTATTGGGGCGGGGCCGGGCACAAAGGTGCGAGTGGACGAATGGATGACGGCACTCATCGGCATCGCTGTGGTCGCCATCCTTGCCCGTGTTTTACCCGCCGCCATCACGCGTTTATGGTTTGGTCAAGAGGTAGTTCGTCGTGGGCCTATTGCTCGTCCGCCACACTGAGGCGGAAGATGCAGGTAGTGGTGGTCTGACTTTGATCGTCAGTTGACTGCGCACGGCCATGCGAGCGCGTCTGAGACAGATTCGGCATCAGGGGTGACCTGCGCTATAATGCGCAGAGTTACGGGCAATGGGTTCTTGCGCCCGCCCTGTTATCCGTTCACCGTTCGTCAGGAGGTATAAAATGTCCGAAGCAGCTGATCTCGTTATTATCCTTATTACCGGTCCGGAGAATCCCAAGCGTCTGCCTTCTGCCTTTTTTCTCGCTGCTACGGCTGCCGCAGCGGAGCAAAAAGTGGTGATGTATTTCACTGGCCCAGCCACGGAATTGCTGGCTAAGGGCAAGGCCGAGACCATATTTCCCATGGCCGGTGGCAAGAGTGTCGCTGACTTCATGAAATTGGCTGAGGACAACGGTGTGCAGATCATCGGTTGCCTGCAATCCCTGGAACTCAATGGCATGACCAAAGATGACCTGGCCAAGCCCATTCCCATGATGAATCCGAGCGCTGCTTTACCGTCTCTGGCCGCCGCCGGACGGATTTTGACTTGGTAACCGGGATCAATCGTTACATTTAAGCACCTTGGAGCCCGTTCTGTTGACGGGCTTTGCTTATATCCATCGCATGCTGAGAGCAATATTATGACATCGGGATCCTGGTTGTCATAAAAATGTCATAAATACTTCATTAAAGTGTCATATTGCTGTGTTAGATTACTCTTCGAGTTTCGCTAGCGATAGTGTTTTTGTGCTATCTGGATGCGGAATGTTCAATGGGTAAGCCGTAAATCAACGTATTTGCCATCTTTGGAGGCCTTATATGCTATATCGCTTGAAGAAAGAAGTGTCGCGTAGTGTCAAAGGTGCTGTAATCCTATCCGCGCTGGGCCTTTCCGCCCTGTATGCCCTGCCTGCTTCGGCGGCTCCGACCATCTCGCTACTGGAAACCGGCTCCACCCTGCTGTACCCGCTCTTCAATCTGTGGGTCCCTGTATACACCAAGATGAACCCCGGCGTTCAGATTACTACCCAGGGCACGGGAAGCGGCACCGGCATCGCTGAGGCGATCTCTGGCGTGGCCCAGATCGGCGCTTCTGATGCTTACATGAGCGATGCGCAGATCAAGCAGCATCCCAATATCCTGAACATCCCGCTGGCCATCTCCATTCAGATGATCAACTACAACGTTCCCGGCCTGAACAATGTGCATCTGAAGCTGTCCGGTCCGGTGCTCGCGGGCATCTATTCCGGCAAAATCACTAACTGGAACGATGCGGCTATTGCCAAGCTGAATCCCGGCGTGAAGCTGCCCAACCACAAGATTATTCCGGTGCATCGTACCGATGGTTCCGGCGACACCTTCATTTTCACCACCTACCTGTCTGATACGACCCCTGCATGGAGCAATAGCGTGGGTTACAGCACGACGGTAAGCTGGCCGGCAGTTCCTGGTGGCATCGGTGCGGAAGGTAACCCCGGCATGGTTCAGGCCCTGAAGACGACGCCTTACGGCATCGCCTATATCGGCATCAGTTGGAAGAAACCGGTGGAAGAGGCCCATCTGGGGATGGCCATGCTGGAAAACCGCGCCGGCAAGTTCGTGTTGCCGACGGTGGCGAATGCCAAGGCCGCGGCGGGTGAAATGGTCAACAAGACCCCGGCCGACGAGCGGATCAGTCTGGTCTATGCGCCAGGCGCCAATTCCTACCCCATCATCAACTACGAATATGCGATCGTCAGCAAGACCCAGCCTAATGCTGAAGTGGCTGCGGCCATGCGTAAGTTCCTGAACTGGGCTATTGATCCGAAGGGTGGTAATGCGCCACACTTCATCACCGCGGTGAACTTTGTGCCGCTACCCGATAGCGCTGCGAAGCTTTCCCGCAAGCAGATCGCGGAAATTAAGTAAAGGTTGTGCCGGAGCCGGGGCTCGTCCCCGGCTCTTCCATACCCAATGCAGGATCCCTCTGTATATTTTTATGATTATTGATGCTGACCATTCAGATGCTGTAGACGCTGGGAGATTCTTGGAATGAAAATTCCTGTGTTCAGGGCAGGATTGATCGCCACAGCCAGTTTTTTACCACTTTCATTAATTGCACTGATCGCATTTTTGGCGGTTTATTCCTGGCCCGCTATTCAATTTAATCAATTTCAATTCCTGTGGACCAACGACTGGAATTTGGGTAATCTTTATGGTAACCCGGTGACAGTACACGGCGCGCAGATCATGCCAGGGGCTAAGTATGGTATCTGGTTTCTTGTTGTAGGTACTGTTGTCAGTTCGGCGCTGGCCATGTTGATGGCGATGCCCATTGCCATTGGCGCGGCATACTTCTTGAGTGAAGGGGTGCGCAAATCCTGGGCCGGTCCCTTATCTCTTTTCGTGGATTTGCTGGCGGCCATTCCCAGCGTCGTTTACGGGTTGTGGGGGTATGCGCTGCTGGTACCGCTGTTTGGGCAGACTATTTTTCCATTCATGGCTAAGACGTTTTCTTTTATTCCTTTCCTGAAGGGTGACCCAGGCAGTGGTTATGGGCTGCTCACCTCGGCTTTTGTGCTGGCGGTGATGATCATTCCTTTGATTTCCGCCACCCTGCGCGAATCCATCCGGATGACCGAGCCCGAGTTGAAAGAGGCGGGCCTGAGCCTGGGCTTAAATCGCCTGGAGGTTTTCTGGCATATTACCTTGCCTAAACTGAAGACGGTGTTGATCGGCGTGGGTATTCTCGCCTTGGGCCGGGCCCTGGGAGAAACTATGGCTGTCCTCATGGTCAGCGGCAACGCGCTGAATTATCTGCCTAATAACATTTACGCGCCGATCTCCACCATGGCCGCATTTATTGCCTCGCAACTGGACAGCGCGCTACAGGATCCGACGAATATGGCCGTGGAGGCCCTTTCTGAAATCGCTCTCGTGCTGCTGCTCATTACAGTGGTAGTGAATTTTGCGGCGCGTTTATTGTTATGGATGGCGAGGGTGCGCTGATGGCAACCAGGGCGATTGAGCGCAATGTCAGCCTCAGAGCAAGCGCGAAAGGCTTCAAAGTGTCTTTATCACGGCGCGTGATGACGGCATTCGCCTGGATGTTCGTCGTGTTTTCATTTCTTTTTGTCGCGGCGATGTTTGTTTCCATTATCGGAGACGTGCTCATTCACGCATGGCCGGCGCTGACCCCCAAATTGCTAACGGACATTACCAACGGTATTGGTGGTGGTCTCAAAAATGCTATCGAAGGAACGATGGTCATGTCTGTCGGGGCGTTGCTCCTGGCGGCACCGATCGGCATTGCCTCCGGCATATACCTGAGTGAGCATGGCCATGGCGGCGCTGGAAAAATGCTGCGCTTTCTTTCGGACGTGTTGGTTGGTATACCGTCCATCGTCCTGGGCTATGTCGGCTATATCACCATGGTTATTTATCTGGGTTGGCAGTTCTCTGTGGCGGCGGGCATCATCACCCTGACCGTCATGCTGCTACCTTATATTGCCCGCTCCACGGAGTTGGCGCTGGCCAATATTCCTCTGGCTGTGCGCGAAGCCGGTTATGGGCTGGGTGCAGGGGAGGGGCGCGTCGTGCTGCGCATTCTGTTGCCTGGTGCAGCACCGGCGATTATGACGGGACTTTTCTACGCAGTTGCCCTGTCCATGGGAGAGACTGCCCCTCTGTTATATACAGCAGGTTGGTCCAATTACATGTGGAATGGCCAGTTTACCAAAGAACCTATCGGCTATCTGACTTACGTCGTCTGGACCTTCATCAACGAACCTTTTGCGGAATCCCATATGCTCGCATTTGCGGCGGCTTTCCTGATTACCGCAGGCGTGTTGATCCTGATCCTGATCGGTCGCTGGTTACTGGTACGCGGACAGCGCCGTATGGGCGCTTATCAGGGATAAACCCCCGCGCGGTGTCTGTGTTCCAGCCCGAGACTTTCTCTTTTGGAGCCTGGCATGTCCAACCGTCTAGTCAGCGGTGTCAGTCCCTATCTATCTGCTTTAGGGGAAAGCCTTGTCAACCTGCTGGTCCTCGGCGCCCGCCAGCAACTCTTTGGCGCGGGCCAGGAACTCGGCAGCGCGGCCCCGATCGCTGTTGTCGGTGGTTTGCCAAATGGGAAAGAGGGTGGTTTCTTCACGGTTTTCGTGCTTGGCGAGTGAGCCAGAAAGTACCGCGCAGATGGCAGGCAAGATGCCATAGTCCTTCTCCAGCAGCGTTTCTTCCACCAATCGAGATTGGACGATGATGCTATCGTGCTCAAAGAGCATGTCAGCAAGAGGGCCTTTTTCCGCGCCGCCACCCAAGGTCGGGCCGAGGACGTTGTTCTCCAAATGGGCGTGGCGGCGGAGACCGATCCAGTAATCATTGAAGATGGCTTCGGCATCCGCGATTCGATTTTCGTTGGCGGCGGCTAACACGTCCGCAAACTGGCGATCCAGGCGGTAGTGGTCCCAAGTCAGCAGGTCCACCACGTCCTTGGCTTCTGCTTCGGCGCGGGGTTGTACGTCTATCTGCCAGAGTTTGCCGTCGGTCTCAAAACGCCAGGAGATGGCATCGCGCAACTGAAAGGCCACCGCCCGCATCATGGCACTGGGATCGGTGTCCGCCAACACCTGCACATGCTGACCGACCGCCAGCCGGGTCGTGGCGGCGTAGACTAGAGGTTGGGCCACCGCATAGGACATGCCACGCACGTCGATGACGTTCCGGGTAGGGCTTGTGGGTGCGGGAGATATAGCTTGTTGAGTTGACATGATATGGAGTCCTTGATTGAAGCCTGTCCCCGGATTAGGGAGGAGGCTAAAGGATCAAATAGGAATGCTCTTGAGAGGTCTTGTTGGTGCCCAGGGCCGGACTCGAACCGGCACGGCATAAGCCGAGGGATTTTAAGTCCCTTGCGTCTACCGATTTCGCCACCTGGGCAAATAGTAAAATCATTGAAATACAACATGTTTAAAACTTTATTCCAAGGTGTGACACTTGTCCGCAGACCGTGCTTGTACCCCGCTTATACGCGGGGCAGGCTTCCGATGGTCAAGAAGAGGACAGCTGCCTATGCCGAGATTAACACAAGCTAACGTGCGCTCGCTACAATGCCCGCCCGGCGAACACGGTAAATTTGTTCTCTGGCTCCCTGCTCATCAGATCCAGGATACCTCATCCAGCGTTCTATGCCTGGCGATTGAGCGGGTGGACTTCATCGCGGGTTACGCTGTGTGGAGGCGATTATTATCTGACTTCTTCCCCGTCGTTTTGCGAGGAGGAGCGCCTGATCCGCAGCACGCAGCAGTGCCTCTGGATTCTCCATGTCCGGTTGCTGCATTTGCGCTACCCCCGCGCTGAGCGTGATGGGCGGGAAATCGCCTTGCATCTGAGCAGCCTCCTGGCATAATCGTTCAGCGTACAACGAAGCTTTCAACTCATCGCTTTGCGGGCAAAGAATGAGAAATTCTTCGCCGCCCACACGGGCGACCAGATCGCCGCTCCGAGAATTTTCCAGGAGCAGGCCACCTAATGCTTGTAATACACGATCACCCACATCATGGCCGTGCTCATCATTCACCTGTTTGAAATAGTCAATGTCCAGCATAATACAGCTTAACGGATGTTGATGACGGATAGCATGTCGCCAGTTTTCGCTGAGAAACTCCTGGGCACCCCGCCGGTTAGCCAGTCCAGTGAGTACGTCTTTGCTCGCAAGATCTTGTAGGGATTGATTTTTGTGCGTGAGATCTGTGCAGGAATTCTCCAGCCGTGCTATAAAAGTGACCATCTGTGCAGCAATAGCCAGCTTGGCAACTAGCATATTGCCAGAGGGTGGCTTGCTGATAATGTCATTGGCACCAGCTTCGAGGGCCTCAGCGGTACAGTCACCATGGTGTGTGTCGGCAAGGACCAACAGGTATACGCGGGGCCCAAATTCTCTTCGCCATCTCACGCAGAGTTCGGCACCAGTTATTCCTAACATATCCCAGTCTAAAATAATAATACGCGGCGCCTTTTGATATAGCAGAACGATCGCATCATCGGCACTGTCAGCTTGAATGACGTTGTATCCTTCAGGTTTCAGTGTTTGCTGCAACAGATCCAAGTCTCTGGTCTGATTAGACACCAGCAATATAGGTCCGGGAACAGAAGGCTGGGAATTTAGTCGACCGGTGATAAGTGTTTCGCGTAAAACTTCCAGCTTTTGGAGTAAATCAGGCGAGACGGTTTGATCAAAAATGCCAGCTATCTCCTCCCATTCGGCAATAATTTCACTGATCATTCTTTCAAATCGCGCGTCAGAAAACCACCAGCTTTTTGCTGCGCTTTGAAGCAGCGTGATGGATTGGGCGGAAGCACCTGTGAGCACCCAACTGGCAATATTCCGCCCGTCCTCGACGATGGCCCGCAGAGTACGCAAACGGCGTGCGCGCTCTACGCCACTCCTTGCATCCGCAATATTTCGGTGGGATTCCAATGCCAACACGATATTTTCCGGGACTCGCCAGTGGCGCAGCAGGGCGGCGCTGAGCTGGCGGTGGTCAAATCCAAAGCGTACTTTTTCCTGATCCAACAACGCCGCAGTGGGCAGGTTCTGGGATGCCAGCGCAGCAGCCTCGGCCGGAGCAGTACAGGCCATAAATAGGCTGCCGATTTCGCAAAGTAAACCGACCGTAAACACATCTGCAGCAGGCCATTCGTCGGTGCGGGCAGCCAATGCGTGCATGGCGATGGCGCGCAGCAGACTGCCTGCCCAGAATCCGCGCAAATCAAAATTGGGCGGTGTAGAAAACGTTTTGCTGGCCAGTGTGAGCCCGAGTGCGAGCGGTACTACCACTTTGAGACCAATGCGCATGAGCGCTTCTTCAATGGCCATGACGCGCCGAGATTTGCCATATAGGGCTGAGTTGGCAATTTTAATGATTTTGGCCGTAAGGACAGGATCGACGCGTATCAGCTTTGCGGCATCGGCAATCCCGGCATCATCCTGCTGTAAAAGCTCTGTGAGCGCCAGAGTGCTCTGCGATGGTGAAGGACATCCACCTTTATCAAGCCGCTGTAGTAGTGCCTCAATCTGCATGGAATGACGCTTCAGCAAATTCGTAGGACCTATCATAACGAACTGTGGTACCAATAAACAAGGAAGTTTGTGGTGGTATCTGGGCGGCAGGAATCAACGAGCTGGCGCCTTCCCGCAGTTTGTCAGTAGCCCGGCTGGTGCTGTGCCCAGCGCACGGTTGGCAACTGACTCAGGAGGTCCGGATTTTGCCAGCCCGGCTGGCGATGTTCGATGAGCACATCGGTGGTGATGCCGCCGCGCACATACCAGCGACCCAGCAGGCGCAGATAGCGTGGGTTGATCAGACCGATCAGATCGTCGGCGATGCGGTTGGTCATGGCCTCGTGAAAGGCGCCCGCGTCGCGAAAGCTCCAGAGGTACAGCTTGAGGGATTTCAGCTCGATATTGTGCTGATCTGGAATGAAATCCAGCATAAAGCGCGCAAAGTCGGGTTGCCCGGTCAGGGGGCAGAGGCAGGTGAATTCGGGCAGGTCCATGTGCACCACATAGTCGCGCTCGGGGTGGGGATTAGGAAAACGCTCTAACGCTATGCTGGGTTGACTGGGCATCGGGAACTCCTCATCATCTGTGCTTCACCAATTCGGCACACTATAGCAAAAACCTCTCCTCATGCGCCTCTCGGCCATCGTCCTCCAGGGCTTTAAATCCTTCCGCGAAAGCACGCGCATCCAGTTCGACGCCAATCCGGTGGTGATCGTCGGACCCAATGGTTGCGGCAAATCCAATACGGTCGATGCCCTGCGCTGGGTGCTCGGCGAATCCTCGGCGCGCCAACTGCGCGGCGGCACCCTGAGCGATGTGATTTCCAATGGCGGCGGCAGCCGACCGGCTGCGTCGGTAGCGACGGTCGAATTGCGCTTTGATAACAGCGATAGGGCGGCTTCCGGCGCTTTCGCCGAGGTGGCTGAAATCAGCGTCAAACGCAGTCTGGACCGCAAGGGCGACGGCCATTACCGGATTAACGGCGCCCGCTGTCGACGGCGCGACGTGGGCGACCTGTTTCTCGGTACCGGGCTCGGCGGCAATGCCTACGCCATCGTTGAGCAGGGGACCATCGGGCGGGTTATCGAAGCGCGTCCGGACGATCTGCGCGCCATTCTCGAAGAGGCGGGCGGTATCAGCCGTTACAAGGAGCGCCGCCGGGAGACCACACAACGCATTGCCGAAACGCGGGAACATCTGCAGCGTTTGCATGACATTCACGGCGAGATGGATGGTCAGTGGCAACGCTTGCAGCGGCAGGCCCAGGCGGCGCAAAAGTTGCGCACCCTACGGGTGGAGGAGCGTCAATGGCAGTGGTGGAGCGTGGCTCTTCGCGTGGATGTTCTCGAAACGGAGCGCGAACAGACCTTGGCGCAGCGCACAGCGCTGCAAGCAACCTGTCAGGAAGAAGAGCAGCATCTTGTTGCCGCATCGCAGGCTCTGGATCAACTGCGCGCGGATGAGCGGCGTGGCCAGGACGCCATCGCCGCCGCCCAAGGCGAACTGTATGCGGTGCAGGCCCGGCAAAGCGATGTGGAACATCAGCTTCGGGAACGGCAGGCGGCGATTCAACGCTGCCAGAATGGTTTGGATCAGCAGCGGGCACAGCAGCAAAAAATCCTATCTGAACAAGCACGTCAGGCGGAGAGCGAAAGCCAGCGGCAGCAGCGTTTGCAAACGTTAACCGCAAGTCAGCACGCACTGACCGGAGAGGAGGAGCGCGCCCGGCGCGGGCGGCAGGAAGCGGAGCGCGAGCTCGAAAAACAGGATCAGGAACGTCAGCAACAGCAACAGGCTTTGGCGGAACTGCGCCGCAAAAGGGATGTGACGATGGCGCAAATCCGTGAGCTGGAGCCGCGTCTCAAAGATATTGAACGACGCTTGCAACAGCAGTCCGCGGAAATACCCTCGGAGCGCCCCGCTTTGGAAGCGCTGGAAGCGCATTGCCAATCCGGAGAAATATCGTTAAAAACGGCCGCAACGGCGCTTCAGGGACAACGCGATGCCCTGGAAACGGCCCAGGTCCAGGTCGCTGCTTTGCGTGAACCCCGCGACAGCGCGCAGGCCAGGGTGCAGGAGTACGGGGCTAGGCAAAAGGCGCTGGAGAGTCTGCTGCAACGGCTGCAAAAACCGGCTGTGAAAAGTGCCACGGCAAGCACCCGACTGGTGGACCAGATACGGGTGCTGCCCGGCTGGGAACGCGCGGTGGAGGCGGCGTTGCGTGGTCGCCTGCACGCCTCGGTGATGGAAGGCGACAGTACTACGGTCACTCAGGGCAGCATATTGTGGAAGAGCGCGGCGTTACCACCCGATCTGCCGCCGGATGCGCTGGTGCAGGCCTTAGAAAGGCCCGAGACCCTGAGCCGGGGACTGAGTGACTGGCTGTGGGGACTGCGCATGGCTCCGGATTTGGCCTTCGCCCTCAGTCAGCGTCAGCAATTGCAGGCGGGGGAGGCCTGGATTACGCCACAGGGTATATTGGTGCATCGCTCGGGGATGGAGTATCCCGAACATGAAGATGGCGCTAGTCTGCTGCAATGTCGCCGCGAGCTAGCGGAAAATAGCGAGAGCTTTCGTCAGGCGCAGGCGGCGTCGATCGCGGCACACGCGGCGTTGACGGATGCGGAGCAACAGGCGCGGGTCATACAGGAGCAGCTCCGAACGGCAGATAGCCGCTGGCAAACCTTGAGTCGGCAAAGCGCCCAGGAGCGGGAGTCCCTCGCCCGTCTGCGCAGCCGGGTGGAGGCGGAAGACCGACAACGGGCAGAACGCGTCGCAGAGTCCCGGCGACTCGGCGACGAACGGACCGCGTTGGAGACGCGCCTGCAGTCCCTGCACCAGGATTTGGCCACCGATGAAAGCGGCTGGCAGGACTTGGAGCAGGTGGTACAAAACGCGCAGCGGGTGACCGATGGGCTGCGGCGTCGGGTGGGAGAATTGCGCGCGGCTTATGGTCGCCTGCGGGACGAACGCCAGGCGCTGGAAGTCCAGCAACAGCGTTTGCAGGCCGAGTCAGAGGCCGCCGTTGCCCGTGCCGTAGACCTGCAACAGCAAAGGGATCAGCTTGCCATGACGGCGGCTCAGGGAGACGAGGAACTCGCCTGCCTGCAAGCGGGGCTGCCGGAAATGGAGGCGGCACGGGAGGCCATAGCGCGGTTGCGGGCCGAGCGTAATGCCCAACTGTTGACCCTGCAGACGGCGGCACAGACCGCAGAGCAGCAGATTCGCCAACAGGAAAGCCAGCGCCACCGTCTGGAGGAACAGTTGCGCGTCCTGCAAAAGTCCGGGGCCGCCGCCGATCAGCAATTGGCGGGCCTAGAGGCGCGACTGGAAGAATTGCAGCAGCGCGCCGCAGTGCTTGCGCAGGATTTGGGTGAAGACCCCGGACCCTGCCCGGATGCCACCCTCTGCGAAGAAAGCGTTGCCCGGATCGGCGCGGCCATCGTCCGTCTCGGCAATGTGAATCTCGCCGCCGAAGAAGAGTTGCAGGAGTTGGAAGGGCGCCGCGGCAACCTGCTTACGCAGGTCGAAGACGTGGAAGCGGCCCTGCGCAGTCTGGAAGAAGCGATGGCGGCCATGGATCAGGAGACGACCGCGCGCTTTCGGGACACCCTCGATAAGGTCAACCAGGCCTTGCAGGAACTTTTTGCGATACTTTTTGGCGGCGGGCAGTCGCAACTGAGTCTGGTGGGCGAAGACCTGCTGGATGCGGGACTGGTCCTGCGTGCGCAACCGCCGGGCAAACGCAACGCCAGTCTGCAGCAGCTCTCCGGTGGTGAGAAGGCGCTCACCGCCATTGCGTTGGTATTTGCCTTGTTCCGCCTGAATCCCGCACCCTTTTGCGTGCTGGATGAGGTGGATGCACCGCTGGATGATGCCAATGTCGGACGTTTCTGCCATCTGGTGCAGGAAATGGCGGCACAGACCCAGTTTTTGATTGTGACCCATCGCAGTCTGACCATGCAGGTCGCCGAGCAACTGGTGGGCGTCACCATGACCGAGCCGGGTATCTCCCGCGTTGTGCGGGTAGAGGTGGCGGACACCTTGGCGCAGGCGGCGCTCCGCGAGGAAACGGCGCCTTAAAGCCCATTTGCTATTCCGGGTGGTGAAGTTGCTCACTACCGCGATGGGTGAACCAACCTCTAATTATCTTGTCTTTCATAGGAAGTATAACATTTTGAACAGGAGCGTCTGTGAGATTGCCGTCAACCTCTCAAATGGCATCCCACCCAAAGTACGGTGGGTACATGATATTTAGTATAAATTTCGTTTTTATCGCAGGGCTGACATTATTCACATGCGCTTTGGCCAACACAGCCAAAACGCCAAAGCTCTGGTCAGGGAGCGCAGCATTTGGATTTTCCAGTGTCACGGGAACATATCCATCCTTAACTCTCCACAGTGATGATTGGGTGCGTTGGCAATATCACCGTTGGGAAAATCGAGCGCATGTGAGCTACAACTATACTGCTGCATCGACGGCCATTTACGCCAACCGCCTTGTGTTGGAAAATCAATTTCGATATTACTTCAAACCAAAAATTCGCTACGTTTTCGCCGATATCCGTTATGACCGCAATCAATTCGACGGATATTATTACCATCTGACAGAAACCATGGGCGAGGGTAATATCGTACATCTCAACAAAACCATGTCCATAGATACCAAGCAG
>JAKAFG010000041.1 GCA_021818125.1 Pseudomonadota bacterium
TCCGATCTCCCGACCACCTCGAGAATCGGCGGTAGCTTACGCAAGCCCGCCCGGAGGCGGGAAACAAAAAAACGTCAGGCGTTTTCCCGCCGCGTCTGTGCCTGCACCAGCGCCAATGGCAGACTGAAAGTGACCTTCTCCTCTACACCGGGCGTCTCTTTCGGAATCCTCGCACCCCAGCTCAGGAGGGTGTCGATAATCCCTTGCACCAGGCTTTCTGGCGCCGAGGCTCCGGCGCTGATACCGATTCTCTCCACACCGTCAAACCATTCACGGTTTAACTGTTGGGCATCTTCAATAAGATGGGTCGGCGTCCCCAGCCGGGTACCCAATTCCGCTAAACGGCTGGAATTGGAGCTGTTCGGCGCACCCACCACCAGCAGAATATCCACGTCGGGTGCCAGCGATTTCACCGCATCCTGACGGTTCTGGGTCGCGTAACAAATGTCGTCCTTCTTCGGTCCTTCAATCAGCGGGAAACGCGCACGCAAGGCAACAATCACCTCAGCGGTATCGTCCATGCTCAGGGTCGTCTGGGTGATGTAAGCGAGCCTCTCCGGGTTGCGAGGCGCCAACGTCGCCACATCGACGACATTGGAGACCAGATACATCATGCCTTCTTCCACCTGACCCATGGTACCCTCCACCTCCGGATGTCCGGCGTGACCGATGAGCACCATCTCCATGCCATCCCGGCTGTATTTCTTGACCTCCATATGCACCTTGGTCACCAGCGGACAGGTGGCGTCAAAGACGCTCAGCCCTCTTGCGGCCGCATTCTGGCGGACCGCGATGGGCACCCCATGGGCGCTGAAAATCACCGTCGCCGCGTCCGGCACTTCATCCAGCTCTTCGACGAAGATGGCACCACGGGCGCGCAGGTCTTCGACGACATGACGGTTGTGAACGACCTCATGACGCACATAGATGGGCGCACCAAAAAGCTCCAGGGCGCGATCGACAATCTGAATCGCTCGATTGACCCCGGCGCAAAAACCACGCGGATTCGCTAACAAAATGTCCATGCTGAAATTCCCGAAATTAATCAGGTTCGATGGTCTATCCTGCCGCCCGCCCTGTCAAGAAGACGGGCTGGCTCTGACGGGGGCGACTCAGAGATCGCCCCACAGCGCCTGGGCGACGGCGATGGCGGCGATGGCGGCGGTCTCCGCGCGCAGGATGCGCGGTCCCATGCGCAACGAGCGAAAGCCGTGGGCCTGCGCGGCGGCTACCTCCTCCGGTCCCAGCCCACCCTCGGGGCCACTGAGCAAGGTAATCTCCGGCCCCGGATGACCTCCTATGCTGACGAAGCGCGCACCGCCCTCCGGATCCAGGACCAAGGGCGTCCCGCGCACGGCGTTCCAGGCCGCTTCCAGCGCCAGAGGCGGAGCCAGCTCCGGAATGGTCGTGGCGCCACTTTGCTCACAGGCGGCAATAACCATGTCCCGCCAGCGCGCCAGACGCTTCTCCCCACGAGCTTCACTCAGTTGCACCAGCCCGTGGCGGCAGGCGACCGGCTGAATCCGTTGCACCCCGAGTTCTACCGCCTTCTGCAAACTCCAGTCCCAGCGCTCTCCCCGGATCAGGGGCAAAAAGACCTGAATAGCCAAGGGTGAGCGCGTCACTTGTGGACAACGCTCAACAACCTCCAGCAATGCCGCCCCTGAAGACACCCCGACCAGAATGGCGCGATAGGCAGCACCATCACCATTGAACAGGGTCAGCGGCTGCCCATTGCGGGCACGCAGCACCTTGAGCAGATGGTGGCTGGGGCCTGCCGGGAGCAGAAAAGACCCGCTTTCTGGAAGGTTCGAATCAGCGTATAAATGGATGCGCGGCATAGGTTACGACATTGAGCGGGAGAACATGGGTGGGATTATATCATCGTGGCGCTGGCGTGGGTGACACATGATCAAAGACTCCGATTGCCGGCGCCCCCCGGTCTGGCAGACGCGGCCCGGCCTGGTCCCCGCCTGGATCTACAATCAGGCCCTCATTCTGCAGCATGCCGCCACTGGCCCCGTTTTCATCCCCCTGCGCTACGTCTCGGTCATGGCCATCCTGCTGGAGCGAGAATGGGTGTTCTGCGACTACATCGGCGGCCGGGTCGCCGTGAGCGTCTGGCACCACTTCGATCCCCGGTCCCGGGAAGACTTGCATGAGAGCGTGACTTGCCAGATGGATCTTTTCAGCCCGGAAGGAGAAGAGATTCTGCGTCGCATGCCCATGGAATTTCATCAAGCCTTGAACAACGCCGTCAAAAAGTCCGCAGAAAAAAGGCGGTACTCCGCCCAGGTGATCGCTCTGGATGCCCAACCCCGTCGGGACCCAGGCCCAGAGCCTGAGAACTAAGACCCATACCGAAGACAACGCCCATGACGCCAGAAATCGACCAGTAATGGGTCGGCAAGCTGCTGCCGAGTTCCCAAATGCAGCCCTTTGATTTATGCTAAAACAAATCATGTCTTCCACCAAATCCGTCACTCAAGGAAAAAAATCGCATGGCCTCCATAGGTAATCTCGCACTGTCCCTGCTTCCCGTCACTGAATCTGCGGCCCGTGCCGCCAGCGGTTGGATCGGCCGGGGTGAAAAGGAACTCGGCGACGGTGCCGCAGTGGACGCCATGCGTGCCGCCATCGCCCAGGTCCCCATGCGTGGTGTGGTGATCATCGGTGAAGGCGAAAAAGACGAAGCCCCCATGCTCTACAACGGTGAAATTGTGGGCTCTGGTACCGGCCCGGAAGTAGAGATTGCCGTCGATCCCGTCGAAGGCACCACCTTCCTGGCCCAGGGCATGCCCGGCTCCATCTGCGTGCTGGCGGCGGCTCCCAAAGGCAGCATGTTCCAGCCCGGCCCGGCCTACTATATGGACAAGCTGATTGTCCCGGCCCCGGCTCGCGGCAAAATAGACCCTGCCGCACCGATGAAGGACAAGCTCCACGACCTGGCTCGCGCCCTCGGCAAAGAGGTCCGTGAATTGCGCATCTTCCTGCTCAAAAAGCCACGCCACGAAGCCATGATCCGCGAAATTCAGACGGCGGGCGCCACTGTACGCCTGCAGACAGACGGCGACGTCAGCGGCGGCATCATGGCCGCCCTCGGTACCAAGGTAGATGCCATGATGGGTATCGGTGGCACCCCGGAAGGTGTCATCTCCGCCTGCGCCGCCCGCGCCATGGGTGCAGACATGTTTGGTGCATTGTCGCCGCAGAAGCCCGGCGAAGCCGAAGCCATCGCCGCCGCTGGCCTCAAGGCTGGCCAGTGGCTGGGTCGTGACGACCTGGTATCGAGCGACGACGTGCTCTTTGTGGCTACCGGCCTGACCTCCGGCGACATCCTCGATGGGGTAACCCGCTCCCACTATTTCGTGGAGAGCGAGAGCCTGGTTATTTCCGGTCACGACGGCATTTTGCGCCGGGTCCGTACCCATCAACGCATCGACTGATTTTTATTTATAAGGAGTGTTTTTATGACTGTCACCCGTACTGATCTGGCGAACGCGATCCGCGTTCTCACCATGGACGCCGTGGAAAAAGCGAAATCCGGCCATCCCGGCATGCCCATGGGCATGGCGGATATTGCCGAAGTGCTGTGGAACGACTTCCTGGTCCACAACCCCGCCAATACCCACTGGGCCAACCGCGACCGCTTTATCCTGTCCAACGGGCACGGCTCCCTGCTGCAATACGCGCTCCTCCATCTCACCGGCTACGATGTCTCTATGGAAGACCTCAAAAACTTCCGCCAGTGGCACAGCAAGACCCCTGGTCATCCGGAGTACCGCGACACTCCGGGTATTGAAACAACCACAGGCCCCTTGGGTCAGGGTCTTGCCAACAGCGTCGGTATGGCGCTGGCGGAGCGCATGCTCGCCGGCCACTTCAACCGGCCCGGTCACGAAATCATCAATCACTACACCTATGTATTCCTCGGCGATGGCTGCCTCATGGAAGGCGTTTCCCACGAAGTCTGTTCTTTAGCGGGCGTCTGGGGGCTCAGCAAGCTCATCTGTTTCTACGACGACAACAACATCTCCATTGACGGTCATGTGGATGACTGGTTCGCCGATAACACTCCGGCCCGTTTCGAGGCTTACGGCTGGCATGTGATCCGCCATGTCGACGGCCACGACCCCGAAGCCATCAGAACGGCCATCATTGATGCCCGCAAACAGACCAGCAAGCCCACCCTGATCTGCTGCAAGACGGTCATTGGCCATGGCTCCCCCAACAAGGCGGGCAGCCATGACTGTCATGGCGCGCCTTTGGGCGCCGAAGAGATATGCCTGACCCGGGAAAACCTGGGTTGGTCCGCGGAGCCGTTCCAGATCCCCGAGGCCATTTACCGGGCCTATGATGCCCGGGCCAAGGGGGAGGCCGCCGAGGGCGACTGGAAGACCCGTTTCGCCAGGTATCGGGAACTCTATCCCGAAGAAGCGGCGGAACTCGAACGGCGCCTGGCAGGTACCCCCAGCGGCGGTTTCGATGACGCGGTGACGGCGCTTATTGCCGGTTTCCGTGCGGCAGCGCCCAAGATCGCCACCCGTGTGGCATCCGGCCAGTGCATTCAAGGCGTTGCAGCGGCATTACCCGAGTTTGTCGGTGGCTCTGCCGATCTTACCCCTTCCAACAACACCCATTGGAAAGAAGCCATCGACATCGGCAAACATCGCCTGATGGGTAACTACATCCACTACGGCGTACGCGAATTCGGCATGTCCGCCATCATGAACGGCATTGCCCTCTACGGTGGCTTCCTGCCCTTCGGCGGCACCTTCCTGATCTTCTCCGACTATAGCCGCAACGCCATTCGGATGTCGGCGCTGATGGGCATTCGTGTGGTCTACGTGATGACCCACGACTCCATCGGTCTGGGTGAAGACGGCCCCACCCATCAGCCCATCGAGCAGGTCAACAGCCTGCGCCTGATCCCCAACCTCAACGTCTGGCGCCCGGCGGATGCCGTGGAAACCGCCATCGCCTGGGAGTCCTCCGTTAAGCTGGAGCGGACGCCGTCCCTGCTGGCCCTCAGCCGACAGAACCTCCCGGCCCTGCCGCATACCGACGAAACCGTGGCCAACGCCCGCCGCGGCGGCTATGTGATCAAGGATGCCGAGGGCGGCAAAGCCAAGGGTATCCTCATCGCCACCGGCTCCGAAGTGGAGTTGGCGCTGGCGGCACAGGCCAAGCTGGCGGCGCAGGGACATCCGGTGCGCGTGGTTTCCATGCCTTGCATGGACATCTTCGCGGCACAGGATGCGGCATATCAGGAGAGCGTCCTCCCCATCAGCATCACCAAGCGCGTCGCTATCGAAGCGGGCACCACGGGGCTCTGGTACAAGTATGTGGGCCTGCACGGCGCGGTCATCGGTATCGACCGCTTCGGCGCTTCGGCCCCGGCTCCGATCCTGTTCGAAAAATTCGGCTTCACGGTGGATAACGTGGTCGCGCGTTTCCAGACACTGTAAATCATTCATTTTAAAACGTTGAGGAGTTCACATTATGGCATTGCGTATTGGTATTAACGGCTATGGGCGTATCGGACGGAACATCCTGCGGGCGGTGTACGAAGCAAACCGGACTGACAAAGTCCATATCGTCGCGGTCAACGACCTGGGCAGCCCCGAAACCAACGCCCACCTGACACAGTATGATTCCGTGCATGGCAAATTCCCTTTCCCGGTGAACGTCGATGACGGCGACATGCTGATCGGCGACGACCGGGTCAAAGTGCTCGCCGAACGCGATCCTTCCAAGCTGCCCTGGGGTGATCTGGGTGTGGACGTAGTCCTGGAGTGCACAGGCTTCTTTGCCTCCCGCGAAAAGGCGGCCCTGCATCTCAAGGGCGGCGCCAAGAAAGTGCTGATCTCCGCACCGGCGAAAGATGCGGTCGACCTCACCGTCGTCTACGGCGTCAACCACCAGTTGCTCGACCCCGCCAAGCACCACATCGTCTCCAACGGCTCCTGCACCACCAACTGCCTGGCGCCTCTGGCCAAGACCCTGAATGATCTGGCTGGCATCGAGGGTGGCACCATGAACACCATCCACTCCATGACCAATGACCAGCGCATTATCGACGTCTATCACGAAGACCTGCGCCGCGCCCGTGCTGCTGGCATGAGCATGATCCCCACCAGCACCGGTGCCGCCAAGGCCATCGGCCTGGTACTGCCAGAGCTGGCCGGTAAGCTGGACGGCTTCGCCATCCGCGTGCCCACGCAGAACGTCTCCCTCGTTGACCTCACCTGTATCGTCAACAAGGAAGTCTCCGTCGACGAAATCCATGCGGCGATGAAGGCGGCCAGCCAAGGCGCGCTCAAGGGTGTCTACGGCTACAACGACAAGCCCCTGGTCTCCATCGACTTCAACCACAACCCGCACTCCTCCACCTACGAGTCCTCCCTGACCAAGGTCAAGGGCAAACTGGTCAAGGTCTGCTCCTGGTATGACAACGAGTGGGGCTTCTCCAACCGCATGGTGGATACCGCCCTCGCCATGATGGGTCAGGCCCGCTGAGAGGAGGACCCGCCATGAATGTTTTGCGCATGACCGACTTGCCCTTAAAGGGCAAGCGCGTGCTGATTCGTGAGGACCTCAATGTCCCCATGAATGATGCGGGGGCCATCACCGATGACACCCGCATCCGCGCCAGCCTGCCCACCATTCGCGCCGCGCTGGACGGCGGTGCGCGGGTAATGCTGATGTCCCATCTGGGGCGTCCCAAGGAAGGTGTTTTTGACGAAAAGGCCAGCCTGGCCCCCATCGCCGCCCATCTCGGCCATTTGCTGGACCGCAATGTACCTTTGGTACGGGATTGGCTGGATGGCGGTAAGGATAACCTCGCCCAGTTGCAGGACGGTGATGTGGTCGTGCTGGAAAACGTCCGCTTTAATGCGGGCGAAGGCCAGGATGACGAAGCGCTTTCCAAGAAAATGGCCGCGCTCTGCGATATCTATGTGATGGATGCTTTTGGTACGGCCCATCGTGCCCAGGCCAGTACCCACGGCGTCGGCAAGTTCGCGCCTGTCGCCTGTGCCGGCCCTCTGCTCGTCAATGAACTGGAGGCGCTGGGCAAGGCCCTGCAGAATCCTCAGCGCCCCTTGGTCGCCATCGTCGCCGGGTCCAAGGTCTCCACCAAGCTGACCATCCTCAAGTCCCTGGCGGACAAGGTGGATCAACTGGTGGTGGGTGGCGGTATTGCCAACACCTTCATCCTCGCCGCTGGCCATTCCATCGGCAAATCCCTCTGTGAGGCCGAACTGGTGCCCGATGCCGAAGCCATCATCGCGGCAGCCAAGGCCAAGGGCGGCGATGTGCCACTGCCCAGTGATGTGGTCGTCGCCAAGGCGTTTTCGGCTACGGCGCCGGCCAGAACCTGCGGCGTGGACGATATAGCAGCGGACGACATGGTGCTGGATATCGGCCCCGATACCGCCAGGGCCTTGGGCGAAATCCTGCGTAAGGCAGGCACCATCGTCTGGAATGGCCCGGTAGGCGTGTTTGAGTTCGATGCCTTCGCCGGTGGCACGAAAGCCATTGCCCAGGCGGTAGCCGAAAGCAGCGCCTTCTCCATTGCCGGGGGTGGCGACACCATTGCGGCGATTAACAAGTTTCACATCGAAGATAAGGTCTCTTATATCAGTACGGGTGGCGGTGCCTTCCTGGAATTCCTCGAAGGCAAGACCCTGCCCGCCGTAGCCATGCTGGAAGAACGCGCGAGAGGTACACACACTTGATACGCCGGACGAAAATCGTCGCAACCCTGGGCCCTGCCAGTTCTGATGTGCAGGTCATCGATCGCCTGATCGAGGCGGGTGTCGATGTCGTCCGCCTCAATTTTTCCCACGGCGCGCCCGAAGATCACGTTAAGCGTGCCGAGATGGTCCGGGAAAGGGCGCGCGCCCATGGCCGCGCTATCGGTGTGTTAGCCGATTTGCAGGGACCCAAAATTCGCATCGGTAAATTTGCCGAAGGCAAGGTCCACCTCAAGGAAGGCGAGCCTTTTATCCTCGATACGACCTGCGCCCTCGGCGATCAGACGCGGGTCGGTGTGACCTACCCGCAACTGGCCGGAGATGTGGACCGCGGCGCGACCCTGCTGCTCAATGACGGTATGATCGTGCTCTGGGTAGAAAAGGTGCAAGGCCACGAGATTCACACCCGGGTGGTACAGGGCGGCGAGCTCTCCAACAGCAAGGGCATCAACCGCGCCGGTGGCGGTCTGACCGCACCGGCGCTGACGGACAAGGATCGGGCCGACATCATCACCGCGGCGCGCTTGGAGGCCGACTATCTGGCCGTCTCCTTTCCGCGCAGCGCCGCCGACATGGAAGAAGCCCGTCGTCTCTTCCGCGAAGCGGGTGGTCATGGCGCCCTGGTCGCCAAAATCGAGCGGGCCGAGGCGGTGGAGGCCATTGAAGAGATTCTCGCGGTCTCCGAAGCTATCATGGTGGCACGCGGCGATCTCGGGGTAGAGATCGGCGATGCGGCGGTGCCTCCAGTGCAGAAACGGATTATCGCTCTGGCGCAGAAGTACAATCGCCTGACCATCACCGCCACACAGATGATGGAATCCATGATCCATCAGCCGATTCCGACCCGCGCCGAGGTTTCCGACGTCGCCAATGCCGTCCTCGACGGCACCGATGCGGTGATGCTGTCGGCGGAAACGGCCAGTGGAGCCTTTCCGGTGGAGGCCGTCGCCGCCATGGACCGCACCTGCCGGGAGGCCGAACGACAGGCGCCGGTCAACAACACCCTGCAAATCATCGACCGACCCCTGGAGCGGATGGACGAAACCATCGCGGCAGCGGCCATTCTCGCCACCATGCGCTCGCCCATTGTGGCCATCGCGGCGTTTACCGAGAGCGGTTCTACCGCCTTATGGTTGTCCCGCGCCAACCCCCGGGTGCCCATCTATGCGCTGACACCGCAGGTCTATACCCGGCGCAAGGTGACTTTGTATCGCGGGGTCCACCCGGTCAACTTCCCGCAGAGTCGCCATGATGATCCCGTGCAGGTGATGCGGGCGGCAGAAGACGAACTGCGGCGGCGGGGTGCTGTCCGCGATGGCGATCTGATCCTCATCACCATTGGCGAACCTATGGGTGCCCCCGGTGGTACCAATACCCTCAAGCTGGTGCGCGTAGGTGATGTTACGCACCGGGCTTGAGTTAATTCGCTTTGGGATATCTATCGGGGTCCGCTTGCAGTTTACGGGGCCCCTCTATACGATTGCTCAAAATCCAATCAATTTTCATTCACGTTTAGGAGAAGTGTTATGGCCCTAGTTTCCTTGCGCCAGTTATTGGACCACGCCGCAGAGCATAGCTACGGAATCCCCGCTTTTAACGTCAACAACCTGGAACAGGTGCGCGCGATCATGGAAGCGGCGGCTGCCGTCGACGCGCCGGTCATTCTTCAGGCTTCCGCCGGCGCCCGCAAATATGCTGGCGAACCCTTCCTGCGCCACCTGATTCTGGCCGCCATCGAAGAATATCCGGACATCCCGGTTGTCCTGCATCAGGATCACGGCGCGAGCCCGGCGGTCTGTATCCAGGCCATCCGCTCCGGTTTCTCCAGTGTAATGATGGATGGCTCCCTGCTGGAAGACGCCAAGACCCCCGCCAGCTATGACTACAACGCTACCGTCACCGCCAGGGTTGTGGAGATGTCCCATGCCGTCGGCGTCACCGTCGAAGGTGAACTGGGCTGCCTCGGCTCCCTGGAAACCGGTCTGGCCGGTGAGGAAGACGGTGTCGGCGCCGAAGGTTGCCTGACCCACGACCAGATGCTGACCGATCCTGAAGAAGCCGCCCGTTTTGTGCAGGCCACCAAAGTGGACGCCCTGGCGATCGCCATCGGCACCAGTCACGGCGCCTACAAATTCACCCAGCCACCGACCGGTAAGGTGCTGCGTATTGACCGCATCAAGGAAATCCACGCTCGCATCCCGGATACCCACCTGGTCATGCACGGCTCCAGCTCGGTGCCGCAGGACTGGCTGAAGATTATTCATGAGTTCGGTGGTGACATCGGCGAGACCTACGGCGTGCCGGTGGAAGAAATTCAGGAAGGCATCAAATACGGCGTGCGCAAGGTCAACATTGATACCGACCTGCGTCTGGCGGCAACGGGCGCGGTGCGCCAGAGCCTGTACAAAAACCCCAAGAACTTCGACCCCCGCAAGTTCCTGACGGCCTCCATCGATGCCATGCGCGACATCTGCCGCCAGCGCTTCGAGGCCTTCGGCTGTGCCGGGCAGGCCAGTAAGATCAAGGTGATCCCGCTGGATACCATGTTCAAGCGCTATAGCAAAGGTGAGCTCGAACCCCGCGTCACCGGCGTCTAAATAACGCTACCGACCTGTTGACTGGCGAGGGCGCATGGCGCTCTCGCCCTGTTTTGGAGGCAATATGACCCAGTTCAAGATTTCCCCCTCCATCCTTTCGGCGGATTTTGCCCGTCTGGGTGAAGAAGTGCGCGCCGTCGATGAGGCGGGTGCCGACTATATCCATATCGACGTCATGGACAACCATTTCGTCCCCAATCTGACCATCGGACCGCTGGTGGCGGCAGCCATCAAGCCGCACACCAAAAAACCCCTGGACGTGCATCTCATGATCTCGCCGGTGGACAGCATCATTCCCGACTTCGCCAAGGCCGGCGCTGACATCATTACGGTGCATCCCGAGGCGACGCTGCATCTGGACCGGACCATTCAGTTGATCCACAGCCTGGGCTGTAAGGCTGGTGTCTCCCTCAATCCGGCCACACCGCTCAACGTGCTGGACTATGTGCTGGAGAATCTTGACCTGGTGCTGGTGATGAGCGTCAACCCCGGTTTCGGCGGGCAGAGCTTCATCGAGTACACCCTGCGCAAGATCGAGGCGATCCGCAAGCGCATCGAGGCGACCGGCAAGGCTATCGAACTGGAAGTGGATGGTGGCGTCAAGGTGGACAATGTGCGGCGGGTCGCCGATGCCGGCGCCGATGTCTTCGTGGCGGGCAGCGCCATCTATAACACCCCCGACTACGCCGCGACCATCGCCGCTTTCCGCAAAGCCCTGGCAGGCTGAATCATGGTAAAGCTGAACGCCGGCACGCCGTTTATTGCGCGCGTCGTCCTGCTCGATCTGGATGGCACGCTGATAGATACCGCACCGGACCTGGCTGGTGCGGCCAATCATGTGTTGCAAAAACTCGGGCGTGCGCCTGCCGAAATGCCGGTCATTCGTGGCTTCATCGGTAACGGCGTCCGTGAACTGATGCGTCGCGCGCTGGCGATCCACAGCGATCCCAGCGAAGTGGAACTGGATGCGGCCATGGTCGATTTCAGCAAGTACTACGGGGAGCATCTGCTGGACCATAGCGTGATCTATCCGGGGGTGCGCGGCACGCTGGAGGCCTTGCAGGCTCAGGGCCGGGAGCTGGTATGTATCACCAACAAGACTGCGGCCTTCACCCTGCCGCTGCTCCAGCAACTGGACCTGTACGATTTCTTCGGACTGGTCTTGTCCGGCGACAGCCTGCCGCGCAAGAAACCCGATCCATTACCCCTGACCCATACGGCTGAACACTTTCATCAGCCGGTGGAAAACTGCCTGCTGGTCGGCGATTCGCGTAACGACACGCAGGCGGCGCGGGCGGCGGGCATGCCCATTGCCTGCGTGACCTACGGTTATAACGGCGACGAGCCCGTCCATTGCCTGGAGCCCGACGCGGTACTGGACAACATGAGCGAATTATTGGATATTCTGGCGTAGCTTTGCGAGGAATCAGAGGCACCATGCGGAAAACACTGGGTTGGGAGAGGCGATGGCGTTGCTGCTGAAAGGCAGTGACTTCTTTTCTATCGCTCTAACGAGGTGATCCGTGATTCCAAAAGCAACCTTTGAGGCTTTGGCGCGCCAGGGCTACAACCGCATACCCCT
>JAKAFG010000042.1 GCA_021818125.1 Pseudomonadota bacterium
GATTAAAGATGTGTCTGTCCACCAGACCGACACCCTTGAGCGTACCATTCACCTCACTTTTGGAAAAAGCCTTGATGCCCGTCATCTTGATACCGGAGATGATGGGCCGCTCCTGCACGATGACCAGCAGATTGTCGTCAGAGCGGGCAATGGTCACATCCTTGAAGAATCCCGTAGAATAGAGATCCTTGATGGCCTGCTGCGCCTTCTGGTCATCCACCTGCTCGCCAATATGGATGGGCAGGTAGTTGTAGACTGTGCCGGGTGCAATGTGCTCCAGGCCACGAATTTCTATATTCTTGACCGTAAAGGGCGTAAATGCCCAGGCTGGCGCCGCCCAAGCGGCGGCAACACAAGCCACACCGGCAGCGAAAAGGATGGGAGAGGCCGAACTGAGGCTGAATTTTTTCACGGTGTCAACAATCTCATAATATCATTGTAGAAGGCGAAGGACATGAGCATCAGAAGCAGCACTATACCGATCTGCTGCGCTTTTTGCACCACCGCCGCAGGGAGTGGTTTACCACGCACCATTTCCACGGCATAAAACACCAGGTGGCCCCCATCCAGAATCGGAATGGGCAGAAGATTAAGCACCCCCAGACTGATACTGATCAGCCCGAGAAAAGACAAAAATGGCGCCAGACCGGCTTGTGCAGACTGCCCGGCAAATTCCGCGATGGCAATCGGACCGCTGATATTATCCGGGGATACAAAACCCTGCACCATCCGCACGATCATCTCGACGGTCATGAGCGACATCTGCCAAGTCGTTCGCACCCCGTAGATCAGGCCCTCCAGAGGGCCTCGCTCGCGCAGTACGATCAAATTTTTGGGCAACGGTGCCATGATGACGCCGATACGACCTACCGGCTTTCCGCCCTTGTCGAGAAACATCTGCGGGGTGAGACTTACGGCTTTTGCAAGCCCTTGCGCCGTCAGATAGCGTAGCTGGATGACTTTATCGGGGTGCGACTCGACATGCCGGGCCAGACTCTCCCAACTGGGAATCGGATGACCATTCATGGCGACAATGCGGTCTCCTGCCCGCAACCCGGCCAGTTGTGCCGGGCTATGCGGCTCTACAGCACCGATGACGGCGGGCAGGTAAGGCTCCATCCCAATAACTTTACTGATAAAGTCTGGCCCCACCGTGTCAGTAGTAAGCGTCTGCAGAGACAGCACGTGGGTCATCTGAGCACCGTCACTACGCATCGTCTGCAGGGTCACCGGGGTGCGTGCAACCGCTGCTGAGAGGAGTCCCATACGCATATCCTCCCAGGTATAGACAGGCCGCCCGTCGAGCATCGTGATACGTTCGCCCGGATGCAATTGCGCCTGAGCCGCAAGGGAATGATCCTGTACCAGACCGACGATGGGTGCCAATCCCGGGATGCCGAGCCATGCCACTCCCGCATAAGCCACGATGGCAAACAGGAGGTTGGCCATCGGTCCCGCCAAGGCAATCAAAAAGCGTTTACCGGGCGCAAGGTTATCAAAGGCCCGTTTACTGTCTTCGGCCGGGACTGGCTCACCACCCTGTTCGCCGAGCATTTTGACGTAGCCGCCCAGGGGTAGTGCGGCAATCACATATTCCGTCTGATCCCGCCCCCAACGGCGACTGATCAGGGTCGGCCCAAAGCCTATACTAAACCTAAGTATCTTGATGCCCATCAATTTGGCAACCGCGAAATGACCAGATTCGTGGATCAGCACGAGGATGCCGATAGCCAGAATAAAGGCCCCTATGGTTTCAAGAATCTGCATTTGCTCTCAGGAAGGTCACTGCATACCCAATCTATGGCGACTAAGATGGCGGACTGCAGCTTCCCGTGCGAGTCGATCGACGGCCAACACCGCATCCAGATGATCCGGGGCAGCAGGCTGTAATTCGCTGAGTGTGTCCTCAACAACGGCCGCAATACGCGAGAACGGCAGGGCGCCATCCAGGAATGCCTGCACCGCCACCTCATTAGCCGCATTCAGCACGGTCGCCGCGGCACCGCCCGCCCGCAGGGCATTAAAGGCCAACGCCAGACAGGGGAAACGTTGCAAATCGGGCTCTTCGAACTGCAAGTCCGGCCCGCGCGCCAGGTCCAGCGAAGAAACCCCACTTTCCATGCGCTCCGGATAGGCCAGGGCATGGGCAATGGGGGTGCGCATATCGGGGTTACCCAATTGCGCCAGCACGGAGCCATCCACATATTCCACCATGGAATGAATAATGCTCTGCGGGTGGATCAGTACATCCATCTGGGATGCGGGGAGATTAAAGAGCCAATGCGCTTCGATAAGCTCCAGACCCTTATTCATCATGGTCGCGGAGTCTACGGAGATTTTCCGGCCCATGACCCAGTTGGGATGGGCGCAGGCCTGATCCGGCGTTACGGCCGCCAGGCGCTCCACAGGCCAGGTCCGGAAAGGTCCCCCGGAAGCCGTCAGCAGAATGCGGCGCACGCCTTTGCCTTCGGCAAAGCACTGGAATACGGCATTGTGCTCACTGTCGATGGGGAGCAGTATCACCTGATGATGCCGCACCCGCTCCATGAACAGACTACCCGCCATCACCAGACATTCTTTGTTGGCCAGATAGACTTTTTTGCCAGACTCCACCGCCGCCAGGGTCGGTAACAAACCGGCGGCACCCACAATGGCCGCCATCACTTCATCGACACCTGGCATACGCGCTGCCTCTGCCAGCGCCTCCCGGCCGCTTTCCACACGAATATTCTTCAGACCTACATCACCCAGGGCAACGCGCAACTGCTGCGCGGCCTCTGGAGCGGCCATCACCACCAACTCAGGATGATGCTGCTCGCACAGCGCCTGCATCTCTGCGACACGATGATTACCGGTGAGCGCAACGATCCGGAATTGATCGGGGTGGCGCGATACCACATCCAGGGTGCTCTTGCCGATGGAGCCTGTAGCCCCGAGTATGCAGATGCCTCGTGTCATTTCCACCAACCCAGATAATAAAGCCCGGCTACAAACACCGGGATGCCCGCACTCATGCTGTCCAAGCGATCCAGCAGGCCGCCATGCCCCGGCAACAACTGGCCACTATCCTTGCAATCGGCGCGGCGTTTTAGAAAACTCTCGGAAAGATCTCCCAAGACCGCGAAAGCGCCCGTAACCAAGCCCAAAACAGCGCCGGAAAGGAGGCTCGAGCCTGCTGCACCTATCCACACCCAGGCGCCCAGTGTGCCCATAATGGCGCTGGCAAGCAAGCCGCCCAGTAAGCCCTCCCAAGTCTTGCCAGGGCTGATACGTGGCACTAATCGATGACGCCCCCAGATTTTACCGAATGTCATCGCACCCACATCATCCGCACTGATGACCAGAATCACCCATAACAAAAACTGTGGGGCACGCTGCTGCAAGGACAGACTGAACAACAAAGCAGGCAAAAGCACAGGAAAGACCGCCATAGCGCTCACCGGGCGCTGCCAGGCCGCGGCCCCGCGTAACAGAGAGGGCGGCATCAGCATCAGCAACACCGCGAGCAACGCCCACCAGATCACACTGCCCTGTGCCAGCGCGGACCAGGGAAGATGCTGCGAGAAGATGAGCATCGGAGGCAGCGCTGCCAATACCAGCGCCAGCCCGTTTGGCCAGGCTATCAGACTGAGATGACCCCATTCCTGTCCTGCCAGGAACGCCAGCAACATGAGGAAAACGAGGAAAACGAGGAAAGGTGCCCAAAAGATCAGCACAAGAACCAGCAGGAATAACAAGGAAGCGGTAATCAGTCGCTGACGGAGCAATCGTCCTCCAGCACCTGATCGCCCGTCCGTCCGAAGCGCCGTTGCCGATGCGCGAAAGATTGCAGGGCGTACTCCAAAGCCGTTCGGTCAAAATCCGGCCAAAGCGTATCACTGAAATAAAACTCGGTGTAAGCCAACTGCCAAACCAGGAAATTACTGATTCGCTCCTCACCACCGGTACGAATCAACAGGTCGGGCTCGGGGATGTCTGCCAGGCTGAGATACCGGGCAATATGTGCCTCAGAGAAGTCTTCAAAGGCGAGATCTCCCGCCTGCACTGCCGCCATGGCGGCGCGCGCTGCCTGCGCAATATCCCAACGTCCGCCGTAATTCACCGCAAGATTGAGTTGGAGTCGCTTATTGTTAAGGGTGAGCGCCTCAGCCTCTTCGACGAGCTGGCGTATATCACGATCCAATGCACTGCGTTCGCCTATGATGCACAGGCGAACGCCATTCTCATGGAGTTTACGGGCTTCTCGCCGTAACAAAAGGCGGAAGAGATTCATCAACAAACGCACTTCGAGGACCGGACGCCGCCAATTTTCGGTGCTGAAGGCAAAAAGCGTCAGGTAGGGAATGCCGAGATCCACGCAGGATTGCACCATTTCCCGTACCACTTCCGCACCGCGCCGATGGCCAGCCACCCGCGGCAAGTGCTGACGGTAAGCCCAGCGGCCATTGCCATCCATAATGACGGCAATGTGGCGTGGCATAGCAGGCAGGCTTTCAGCAGCGGAAGACATGAGATCAGACCTCCATGAGGTCAGCTTCCTTCGCCTCCACCACCGCGTCCACTTCGTCGATAAAGCGGTCCGTCAGCTTCTGAAATTCTTCCTCGGCGCGCCGCTCTTCATCTTCCGAGATAGCTTTCTGCTTGTGCAGTTCTTTAACCTGAGAAATGCTGTCGCGACGGATGTTGCGAATAGCTACACGCGCACCCTCACCCTCCTGCCGGACCACTTTGACCATTTCCTTGCGGCGTTCTTCGGAGAGCGCCGGCAACGGAACCCGCACATTATCCGAACCTGCCACTGGATTCAGGCCCAGGCCGGCATCGCGGATTGCCTTATCAATCTTGGGAATCAGATTTTTTTCCCACGGCGTGACCAGCAGCGACCGGGCATCGGCGACCGAAACAGAAGCGACCTGTGCCAGGGGCGTCGGCGCCCCATAATAGTCCAATTGCACATGGTCAAGCAGCCCGGCACTGGCCCGGCCCGTCCGCAGCCGGGTGAGCTCTCCCTTCAGAGACTCAATGCTCTTCTTCATCCGGGTTTCGGAATCCTTTTTAATCTCTTGAATACTCATGCAATCTCTCTGCGCACCGAAGTGCCTTCCTCTTCACCCAGCATCACCCGCATCAACGCGCCGGATTTATTGATGGAAAAAACGATGATCGGCATGTCGTTATCACGGCAAAGGGTGATGGCCGTTGCGTCCATGACCTGCAGATTCTGCTCTAGCACCTGACTATAGGACAGTTCCCGGTAGCGCATGGCCTCAGGGTGGGTAACCGGATCATCGGTGTAAACACCATCGACCTTGGTTCCCTTAAGCACTACCTCGGCATTGATCTCCACAGCGCGCAGACTGGCCGCCGTATCGGTAGTGAAAAAGGGATTACCGGTACCAGCACCAAAAATCACGACCCGCCCCTTCTCCAGATGACGGATGGCCCGCCGCCGGATATAGGGCTCCGCCACTTGCTCAATATGCAGCGCCGACAGCACCCGGGTCGGCAAACCCAGATGTTCCAGGGCATCCTGCACTGCGAGCGCATTCATGACCGTCGCCAGCATGCCCATGTAGTCGGCGGTAGCGCGATCCATACCTTCGGCCGCCTTGGCCATACCCCGGAAGATATTGCCGCCACCAATCACGATAGCGACCTGTACTCCGGCATCAGAAACGTCCTTGATTTCCCGGGCCATACGCTGCACGACCTCACGGTCCACACCATACTGGCCCTCGCCCATGAGCGCCTCCCCGCTGAGTTTGAGGAGGATGCGGGAATACACGGGCGCAGTCATTCAGGACCCCCGGACTTGTGCCATGACCTCGGTGGCAAAATCTGCGGTGGGGGCCTTCTCAATCCCCTCACCCACCTCGAAGCGTACAAACTCCAGCACCTCAACATCCGGGAAGCCCTGCACCAATTGACCGACAGTGCGATCAGGATCCTTGACGAAGGGCTGCCCGGTGAGCGCGATTTCATTGAGCAATTTGTTCAGGCGTCCGGAGATCATCTTCTCAATGATGTCTGCAGGCTTACCACTGTCTGCCGCCTGCGCAATGAGAATTTCTTTCTCACGGGCCAAACGCTCAGGAGAAACCTGGCTGGGGTGGATCACCTCGGGACGTGCCGCCGCCACATGCATGGCCACATCGCGACCGAGTTCATTGGTAGCCGCCTGGCCTTCCAGAGCCACGAGCACACCGATGCGGCTGCCATGGATATAGGCGCCGACCACACCCTCTTTGACCTGCAGATGCTGCAGACGGCGCAGGCTGATGTTCTCGCCGAGTTTGCTGACCAGTCCCTTGCGGCGTTCTTCCACTTCCGCATTAGCCAGTAAGGCGTCCACTTCCTTGAACCCCTGCGCCAGGGCCTGCTCGGCACAATCTTTCGCCAGGGCCAGGAAATCTTCATTTTTGGCGACAAAATCGGTTTCACAGTTTACTTCGAGTACTACGCCCCGCTTCTGGTCGCCACTGAGGGCGGTGACAATGACCCCTTCTGCGGCTACCCGACCCGCCTTTTTGTCGGCCTTGGCCAGACCACGCGCGCGCAGGAGGTCGATAGCGGCCTCCATATCGCCATCGGCTTCGGTCAGTACCGTTTTACATTCCATCATGCCGGCGCCGGTACGCTCGCGCAGTTCTTTGACCTGTTGTGCACTGATAGCCATGAATGCTCCTTGGTTCTGATGAATGCTTTAGTCGGCGTCGATTTCGATCGTTTCTTCGTCGACCTCGACAAATTCGTCGAGCAGCGCTGATTCCCCACCCTGACGGCCGTCGAGAATGGCATCAGCCACCAGCGCGGCATACAGACGAATAGCGCGGGTGGCGTCATCATTACCGGGGATGGGATAGTCGATGAGCAGTGGATCACAGTTGCTGTCCACCACGCCGATCACCGGGATACCCAACTTGCGGGCTTCCAGCACGGCAATGTTTTCATGGCCGACGTCGATCACGAAGATGGCGTCCGGCAGACCGTTCATGTCTTTGATGCCGCCGAGGCTGCGCTCCAGCTTGTCGCGCTCGCGGGTCAGGGTGAGCACTTCTTTCTTCGTCAGCTTTTCCATGGTGCCGTCGGCCGCCATCTGATCTAATTCATCAAGACGACGAATGGATTGACGGATGGTCTTGAAATTGGTCAGGGTACCACCCAACCAGCGCTGATTAACAAAGAAGGCGCTGCTGCGGCGGGCTTCCTGCTCGACCGCCTCGCGTGCCTGGCGCTTGGTGCCGACAAAAAGGACACGGCCATGCTTGCGGGAAATCTGCTCGATAAAGCTCAGCGCGGTGCGCAGCATCGGCAGGGTGTGTTCAAGGTTGATGATGTGAATGCGGTTACGCTCACCAAAGAGATATGGTGCCATCTTCGGATGCCAGTAACGGGATTGATGACCAAAGTGGACGCCAGCTTCCAGCAGGGCGCGCATGGTTACATTGCTGCTCATAGGGTTTCTCCAGTTTTCAAGGGTTATGATCCGCCACGCACCCGAGGCAGCCATCCTTGCGGACACCCGGCTGACCTGTATCGGTACGTGTGAGTATTAGGCCGAAGCCCAGCGCGTTTTAGCATAAAACCGGGCCCTCTGGCAAATCGTCGTAATGTTCAGATAGCCTGAAGTGCCTGTCTTGCCCACTATGATGTGGCCACAGTGCGCTATTCACCATGCCCATGCCACCACCAATACACCCCCGCCCCCACGATCAACAGCAGCAGGAGCATGATCTGCACATGCTGAACGCCTTGCAACAAGCTCTGTAGCGAGGCACCGAGGACATAACCAATCCCGGCGATGGCCGCCGCCCACACCGCAGCGGCAGCCGGGTTCATCCACAGATAACGCCGCGCTGGATAGCGATGTACCCCCAGCAGAATAGGAGTAATGGTGCGGGTGCCATAGATAAAACGGAAGAGCAGCGTCACCCAGTCACCAAAACGGTGGATCAAGCCCTCGGCCTGATTTACATGGCGGCGCAGAAAGCGCGGCAGAATATTCAGCAGGCGTTCGCCATAACGATAACCGAGTTGGTAAAGCACCTGGTCGTTGAGGGTGCTGCCCAGCCAGGCAATAAATATCACCATGGGAAGATCCAGGACGCCGGCATGCGCCAAGGCACCGGCAACAATCACCACAGCTTCCCCTTCCAGCAAGGTGCCAATAAAGAGGATCCAGTAACCGTACTGGCGCAGGAAGGCGATAATCACCGCCAACGTAATGGGTTGAAGATGCAACCAGCTCAGCACCTCGTTGATCACATCAATGGTTGCATCCTCCCCTTTCTGCCAGGAGCACTCCGGCATGCGCAACAATAGCAAAGGTGCTGGCGGACGCAAATTGGTTTTGAGGTGGGTTAAGAAACGCTATCCAGGCTATTCCGGTACTCCTCGAGGAGCGCATCGATAATATGCGTCCAAGTTTGACCTTCTGCGCGTTGCCGGGCACGCTGGCCCATTTCCCGTAAACGCGCACGATCCATAAGCAGCTTACTTATGGCACTGGCGAAATCACCCTCCAGGGGAAGCAGGGCGCCTTCATCTGGCGAACGGAAATGTTCATTGACGCCGGAGGTGTCATAGGCCAGTACCGGCAAGGCGCTGGCCATGGCCTCCAGCACGACATTACCAAAAGTCTCGCTACAGGAGGGAAAACAGAACAGATCCGCACTCGCATACCATCGCGCCAGATCCTCACCCTTTTGTATGCCCTCCAGGGAAAAACCGGCGAGGCGCTGCCGGGTGAGACCAGCCGCCAGGGGGCCGTCGCCGATCAGGGCGAGATGCAACTTGCCCGGCCCCTGCCAAGTTTTCCGCAGGCTTTCGTAAGCGTTCACCAGAACAGGTAGATTTTTTTCATGAGCCAGACGCCCAACATAAATCAAGAGCGCATCGTCCCTATCCAGCCCAAGTTGCGCGCGTAGCGCTGCGCTGCGTCGGCAGGGGTTGAAGAGCGCCGTATCCACCCCGCGTCTCCACATGGCGAGGTTAAGGAAGCCTTGCGCCTGCAGGTGGGCGAAAGTCCCCCGACTGGGTACCAGGGTTTTGCGGGTGGCATTGTGGAAACACCGCAGATAGCGCAAGACCAGCCCTTGCAGGAATTGCAGACGGTAATGCCGGGCATAGCCGTCAAAATTCGTGTGAAAGCTGCTCACCATGGGGATTTTAAGGTGACGGGCTGCCCGAAGTCCGGCGAGGCCCAGCGGGCCTTCCGTAGCAATATGTACCAGATCCGGGCGCAAGGCCCGCAATCGCTGACCGATGTGGCCAGACAGGCTGTACCCCACCCGAACCTGCGGATAGAAAGGTAAAGACAGGGCACGAAACAGGTCGCCCCCTGCCCTTTCACCCGTCTGCCGAGGGCGTAACACGGTGACCCGATAACCGCGCTCGCGGAGATGCACTACCATACGCTGCAGCGTATGGGCTACGCCGTTCACCTCTGGCGGATAGGTTTCCGTGATGAGGGCCAGGTGAGCAAAACCTTCTGACATGCGTGACCCACGCCTCGCGTCGATAAAACAAATGGTTTAGAGGATTACCATTGCAGGCAAAAATCTGGCGTGATCCACTCCTGCTCCTGCTCCAGATCAGCAGCCATCAGCGGCATTTCTGTCAGCCATTTCGGTGGTAATGCCAGCACCAGTTTTTTACCGGACACGGTCAAACCCGGAGGTGCCGTCAGTGGGGTCGCGCCACGATGAAACAGGATAGCCAAGCGTAGCAGGATCGCCAACTGCTGCAACGCCACTACATCTTCAGCCGCGATACCCAGAGCACGTAACTGAGCAAGGCCCGGCAGGCGTTTACGCTGGGCGCGCACGAGCGCGGCAACAACGCCCTGCTCACGACGGGAGAATCCCGCAATATCGGCATTCCGCCAGACGTATTCACCATGTTTGTGAAATCCCGAATGGGCGATGTCGAGGCCGATATCATGGGTCAGGGCTGCCCAGTGCAGCCATTGCTGATGCCCGCCGTGGAGCGGCCAGGATACGGCTGCCGTCTTGAAAAAATGCTCCGCCCACTGCGCTATGCCCTGGTTACGCTGCACCTGGCTGTGAAAGCGTTCCTGCAGGCTGCGGATGCTCATCTCCCGGGTGTCTTCCTGATGGATGCGCCCGAGCAGGTCATAAATAGCCCCCTCGCGCAAAGCGCCCTCAGAAAAACGCATTTCCTGCAGACGCAAGGACTCGAAGAGCGCGAAGAGAATGATGAATCCACCCGGAAAAACGGCGGCACGATCCGCCTTCAGGCCTTTCAGTTGGGTCAGCGCACGTACTGAACCGAGACGCGCCATTTGCTCGCGCAGCCAGTGCATGCCAGCGTGGGTGATGCGCGAACCCTGACCGTTCTCCGCGAGGACACGGGCAATCGCCTTGATGGTACCCGAAGAACCCACCGCCTGATCCCAGCCATGGCGGAAAAAATCATCGAGCATGGGTTCTACCGCCATACGCACCCGTTTTTCAAGACGCTCACAGGCAGCCGCCGTAATCAGCTCATCGGGAAAGTAGGCACGGGTAGAGGCCACACAGCCAAAATGCAGGCTTTCCCGCAGAACGGGGGTAAAACCCTGGCCCACAATCAGCTCCGTACTACCCCCCCCGATATCCGCAACCAAACGCCGTTCACGCGCATCTACCGCCAAGCTGTGCGCCACGCCGAGGTAAACCAGACGCGCTTCTTCCCGGCCAGCCACGATTTCCACCGGGTAACCGAGCGTTTCTTCAATGGCATGCACAAAGCCTTCTCCAGCACTCGCCTGGCGCAAGGTATTCGTGCCGATCACCCGCACCCGCTCCGGGCGGATACCGCGGAGACGCTGTCCGAAGCGCGCCAGGCAGTCCAGTGCGCGCTGTTCTACCGCAGGATCAAGGCTACCGTCATCGCGCAGACCTTCAGCCAGACGAACGCCTTCACGCAAACGATCATGCAGACGGATATCAGAGCCAATTTCTTCTGCAACCATCATATGAAAGGAGTTGGAACCCAGGTCCACGGCCGCCAGAAAGTTTTTGAGTTCTGCTGTGGCTGTGGATTCCACCATGGCTATTTCCTCTGGATACTTTGTTCTACCTCGTCTAATGGAAGATGCCGGACACTTTTCCCTTTAGCAAGATAAATGACGTATTCGCAGATATTCCGGGCATGATCGCCAATACGCTCAATGGCCTTGGCGATAAAAAGCGCATCAATGGCCGGGGTGATGGTGCGCGGATCTTCCATCATGTAGGTAATCAGACGGCGCAGGGCAGAACGGTATTCCTGATTGAGCACCTCATCGCCTTTGGCGACGGCGATGGCTTCCTCCGCATCCGCACGGGCCAGGGCATCCATGGCGCGGCGCAACATATTCAGGGCATAGTCGGCCATGACGCCCACGTCTCTGAGAAAGGCCGGATTGTCGTTACGCGCGCCATGTCCCATAGCCAAGGCCATATCGGCAATTTTGCTGGCCTTGTCGCCCATGCGCTCCAGATCCGCGATAGTCTTGATCAGGGTCATCACCAGACGCAGATCGCTGGCGGCAGGCTGACGCGTAGCCAGAATGTTGATGCACTCCTCTTCAATACGCACCTCGTAACCATTCACCTCGTGGTCACGCCCGATCACTTCACGGGCCAGTTCGGCATCTGACTCCTGCAGTGCCTTGATAGCATTCGTGATCTGCTCCTCCACCACACCGCCCATGGCGAGCACCAGGGCGTGGACCTCATGGAGTTCTTCATCAAAACGCTGGGAAATATGTGGTTCTTTGTCCATAGCTGCGCTCCTTAACCGTAGCGACCCGTGATGTAGTCTTCAGTCTGCTTCTTGCTGGGATTAGTGAATAATTGATGGGTGGAATCAAAT
>JAKAFG010000284.1 GCA_021818125.1 Pseudomonadota bacterium
TATGGTGCTCGACATTCTCCCGGACCTGTTACGCCGCGGCATGCAGGTGGTGGTGCTGGGCAGCGGCGACAAGTCTTTCGAGCGGCAACTGCTGGAGATGGCGGCGGCGCACCCCTCGCAAATGGCGACGCGCATTGCCTTCGACGAGGGGCTGTCCCATCGTATAGAGGCAGGCGTAGACGCCTTTATCATGCCTTCCCGTTTTGAACCCTGCGGCCTGAACCAGATGTATAGCCTGCGCTACGGTACCATTCCTATCGTCCACCGCACGGGCGGACTGGCCGACACGGTCATCGATGCCGACGACTTCCGCCACCCGCTGCAACGCAACGGCTTTGTGTTCGACAGCCCGAAAAGCGACGCTCTGCACCATGCCGTGCTGCGCGCAGAGTCGCTGTTCCGCCAGCCCGCACTCTGGTCGCACCTGCAGGACCAGGCCATGGCGGGCGACCATAGCTGGCAGCACTCGGCACGCGCCTATCTCCAGCTATATTACGAGGTGCTGGTGCAGCGCAGTGGCGGCCACTGAGTCGCCGCCCGCCATCGATTCGCTCTACGAAAAAAGGAGAACAACATGGAAATGCAATTTTATGGTGCGGCAGGAGGGGTTACCGGGTCCTGTCATTTTCTCCGCGTGGGCGACACAAAGCTGCTCATCGACTGCGGCATGTTTCAGGGTGGGCATGATCTGGAAGAAGAAAATCGCACCGAATTCGGCTTTGATGCCAAAGATATCGACTATCTGCTGCTGACCCATGCCCATCTCGATCACTGCGGGCGCATTCCCTTGCTAGTCAAACGCGGCTTTCGCGGCGAGATCATCACCACGTCAGCCACCCGCGAACTGGCGCGGCTGGTGCTCATGGATGCGGCGGGGCTGGCGGCGGAAGAGGCGCGGCGCTCCAACCGACGTCACCAGCGTCAGGGCGGGACTGAATCCGCCCCCATCTATGACATCACAGACGTCCTCGATACCATGGATCGCTTCGGACGCAGCGCGGATTACGGACAAAAAATTGAAGTCTGCGCCGGCGTCAGCGCGACTTTCGGAGATGCCGGTCATATCCTTGGCTCCGCCTGGATACTGGTAGAAGCCAGCGAAGCGGGCAGGCAGCAGCGCATCGTCTACTCCGGCGATCTGGGCAACCGCGGCAAGCCGATCATCAACCCGCCCACCCCCGCCCCCCAAGCGGACGTCATCGTCATGGAAACCACCTACGGCGACCGCCTGCACAAGGCCATCGGACCCTCGGTGGACGAGTTGCGCGATGCCATCCTCGACACCCTGAAACGTGGCGGCAATACCATCATCCCCACCTTCGCCCTGGAGCGCGCGCAGGATTTGCTGTATTACCTGCGGGAAATGATGAATGACAACCAGATTCCCGCCAACCTGCCGGTTTTTCTCGATTCGCCCATGGCCATTTCGGCTACGGAGATTTTTCGCCGTCACCCGGAGTGCTTCAACCCCGGTACCCGCGAAGGCCTGCAGCACGGCGCCGACCCCTTCGCCCTGCGCAACCTCCATTTCACCCGCGAAACCAGCGAATCCATGGGCATCAACCTGATCAAGGGCGGTGCCCTGATCATGGCGGGATCGGGCATGGCGACCGGAGGGCGGGTCACCCACCATCTCCGGCATAACATCTGGCGTGAGGACAGCAGCGTGATCTTCGTCGGTTATGCCGCCCAGGGGACGCTGGCGCGGCGCATCATCGACGGGGCCAAAACGGTGCGGATATTTGGTGAAGAAGTGCATGTCGCCGCCAGCATTTTCACCATCGGCGGTTTCTCGGCCCATGCCGACCACGATGAACTTCTCGCCTGGTATGGTGACCAACGCCCGCCGCGCACCGTTCTCGTCCATGGTGAGGACAACGGCCGGGAAGGCATCGCCAAGGTGCTGCGGGCGCGGGGTTTGCAGGTGGATTGTCCGGTCATTGGCGATCGTTATTCCCTCTAAAAAAGCTTTTGCGTTGCGCCGGGACCATAAACGGCTACAATGCCCCGAAGGCTTTTACACCCGCATGCAGGAGGAGTCGTACGATGTCAGGTCACTTTCCTTTTTCCGGCAAGGCCAACCGCGTTTCGGTCTACGCCTTTTTTGAGGCCCACGACTGGAGCCTTGAAGCGCAAGAGAAATATTTTGAGGCGTGGTACCAGTGGACGAAAGACTACGTCATGAATGACGCCGACCTGAAAGCCGCCAAAGGCGTACTGTTCAGCGGCGACCATTTTGGAACGCACGCCGACCATGATTTCCATCTGCACGGTTACGCGGTCGCCACGCGCATGCTGGATCTCGGGGAGCTCATCAAGGGCAGTATCCTGCCGCGGCTGGACCACGACATGCTCCACGCTCTGGAACATGACCATGAAGAGTGGATTGCGGCGGCCAACGCCGTTGCGACAGAACATCCCCGCCCTCAGACGCCGGAGATCGGCCGTTATCGTCACGTCTGAATGCCCGGCTGCGGTGCCGGGGCGGGTCGTATACCCGATCTCCGACACCGCAGTCCTGCATCCCGGCAGCCCCCATCGTCGCCGTGGATGACGCAGCGTGGACCCACAAAATAT
>JAKAFG010000043.1 GCA_021818125.1 Pseudomonadota bacterium
CTGGTGGGCGTGATGTACGTCCTCGACGAGCCCTCCATCGGCCTGCACCAGCGCGACAATGATCGACTCATCGGCACCCTCAAGCATCTGCGCGATCTCGGCAATACCGTCATTGTCGTCGAACACGATGAAGACGCCATCCGCGCCGCCGATTATGTGGTGGACATGGGCCCCGGCGCCGGCACCCACGGCGGCGAAGTCATTGCCCAGGGAACACCCGAGGAAATCCGCGCTAACCCCGACTCGCTGACCGGACGCTATCTGACCGGAGACCTCTGCATCGCGGTCCCCGGCCGGCGGCGCGCCAATGTCAGCCAGCGCTGGCTGGAGGTGCAGGGTGCTACCGGCAACAACCTGAAGGCGGTGGATGCGCGTATCCCCATCGGTCTCTTCACCTGCATCACCGGGGTCAGCGGTTCCGGTAAATCGACCCTCATCAACGACACCCTCTACCCCGCCTGCGCCCGCGTGCTCATGGGCAGCAGCCAGAGCCCCGCGCCGCATCAGCATTTGCGCGGGCTGGAGGAACTGGACAAGGTCATCGCCATCGACCAGAGCCCCATCGGCCGCACCCCACGCAGCAACCCGGCCACCTACACCGGCCTCTTCACCCCCATCCGCGAGCTGTTCGCCGCCACCGGCGAGGCGCGCACGCGCGGTTACAATCCCGGCCGCTTCAGCTTTAACGTCAAGGGCGGGCGTTGCGAAGCCTGTGAGGGCGACGGCGTGATCCGGGTAGAAATGCACTTTCTGCCGGACATTTATGTGCCCTGCGATATCTGCGGCGGCAAACGCTACAAGCGCGAGACCCTGGACGTGCATTACAAGGGCAAAAACATTCATGAGGTCCTGGAGATGACGGTGGAGGATGCGCGGGCCTTTTTTGACCCCGTCCCCTCCGTCGCCCGCAAATTGCAGACCCTGCTGGATGTGGGCCTGGGTTACCTGCGTCTGGGCCAGTCCGCCACCACCCTCTCCGGCGGCGAAGCACAGCGCGTCAAGCTCTCCCGGGAACTCTCCCGTCGCGACACCGGGCGGACCCTCTACATCCTTGACGAACCCACCACCGGCCTGCACTTTCATGACATCGCCCTGCTCCTCGATGTGCTGCAGAAGCTGGCCGACGCGGGCAACACCATCGTCGTTATCGAGCACAATCTGGACGTCATCAAAACGGCAGACTGGGTCATCGACCTCGGCCCCGAGGGGGGCTCCGGCGGCGGGCAGATCATCGCCACCGGCACACCGGACGAAGTGGCGTACAATCCCCTGTCCCACACCGGGCATTATCTGGCGCGACATCTCAATCGTTGAGCTTTTTTGCACACCCGCAGCCAATACCGCAAAATAACCGGCAACCATTGACTGGAGTTCACCGCATGCCCGTCCTCCCCGAACGCCGAGAGCAGATCCGTAGCGCCCACGCGGCACTCATCCTGCAGGTCGTCGCCGCCTGCCAGAATGTCCATCTCCGGGCGCCGCTGGAAGAAAGTCTGCGCGTCGCCGCCGCCAATGGCTGGGGCGATCTGGTCGCCGTCATCCGCCACATACTGGCCGGGCAGCGTGCGCCGGGTTTGCTGCAGGGACTGGACGAAGAAGACGGCACCATCATCGAATCCATCCTCATGGGCCTGCAAAATCCAGAGACCTTGCCCAAAGCCGGAGACCCGGCTGATCCCACCCTCGCCGCGCCCGGTCTGGCCAGCGTTATCCTCGCCGCCCGCCGCGGTGAGCCGGAAGCCCTCGCCTGGCTGGGCCGTATGGCCGGTCAGATGCAGCGGGCCGGCGGCGATATGGCACGCATGGGCGCGGCCCTTGGCCCCCTCTCCCGGGGCCAGTACGACCGCCTCAAACTGGAGCGCGGCATGGGACCCCTCGGGCGTAGCCTGCTCCAGTCCGTGCTGGACGCCCTGGCTAAAGCTGAACAGCAGTAACCGCCCCGGAAGCCAGCCGCGCCTTGAAAAGGCCCCATTTTGACCATACCTGAAACGGTAAATAAAGGCAGTGCAGTCTATCCTCTTCTTCACCTCTTCTCAGGAGTTCGTATGGCAGTCAGTGGACACGTTCTCGAAGTGAATCTCGGTAATTTTCAGGAAGCCGTCGTAGGGTTATCCCGGAAGGTGCTGGTACTGGTCGATTTCTGGGCACCCTGGTGCGCACCCTGCCGCGCTCTGGGTCCGGTCCTCGAAAAACTGGCGGCGGAGATGGACGGCGCCTTCGTGCTCGCCAAGGTCAACTCTGACGAGAACGCCGACCTGTCGCGCCAGTATCAGGTACGCGGCATCCCGGCCGTCAAGGCCTTCAAGGATGGCAAAGTCGTCGATGAATTTACCGGGGCGCTTCCCGAATCCGCCGTGCGTCAGTTCATCAAGAAAAACCTGCCTTTGCCGGGTGACGATCTTCGCGTGCAGGCCCTTGACGCCATTGCCCAGGGCAAGGCCGCAGAGGCCGAACAATTGCTGGAACAAGCCATCGGCCTCAACCCCAGGAACGATCCTGCACGCCTGGCACTGGCACACTTAGCCATCCAGCAGGGCCGCCATGCCGACGCCCAGGCCCAGATCGGCGCCATGTCCCCCACCTTCCAGATGGAAACAGAGGTCGAGGGGCTGAAAGCGTTACTCGAATTCACCGAGACGGCCCGCAGCACGCCACCCATGCCCGAACTGGAAGCCACCATCGCCAGTGAAAAGGGCGATCTCCGTGCGCAGGCCATGTATCAGCGGTCTTTACTTCTGCTCTTGCAAGGACGGGAAGAAGCGGCCCTGGACCAACTCATCGAGATGGTGGAACGCCACAAAAACTATCAGGACGGCCTGGCCCGCAAAACCATATTGAAGATATTCGCTTTGCAGGGTAATCAGGGGCCTCTGGTGGAACGCTACCGATCCCGCCTGTCCCGCGCTTTGCACTGAGGGCGTTGCTATCCGCCGCCGTCTCTCATTGAGGTTTATGTGTTATGTTGTAATGGTTGGCTGGAACTCCCGGCCTTTTCCCAGAGTCCAACCCAGGACGTACCGAGCTGCAAGACAAAATCCCGAAGGAGAGTCCTATGGCGAATAATCGCCCGAATTCGATGTTGAAGCACCCTAGACTGGTAGTCACTGCCGTCGTAGCGGCATGTTTTGGTTTTTCACTGGGTGCGACGGAGTGGGCACAGGCCGATGCGCCTACCTCGCCCGCCTTGTCCATCGCCACCAATACGGCCCCCCAGCAGGCGCTGGTCGCGCTGCCGGATTTCACCCCGATTATCGACCGTTACGGCCCGGCGGTAGTGAATATCAGCAGCACCACGAATAAGGTCATTCACCAGCAGACCAACCCTTTTCCGCCAAACTCGCCTTTCTATCAGTTTTTTCATCACTTCATGGCTCCCGGACAAAACGGTTCAGGCCCCCAGCAACATGAAAAAATTCAATCTCTTGGATCTGGCTTCATCATCAGTCCCGACGGCTATATCGTCACCGCCGGTCATGTCGTCCGCGGCGCTAACCATATCGTCGTTACCCTCACCACCCACCATGCCTATCCGGCCAAGCTGATCGGTCTCTCGGTGCGTTACGATACGGCACTGCTCAAAATCGACGCCAAGGACCTGCCCACCGTGCCCATCGGCAACTCCGACGATCTGAAGGTTGGCCAATGGCTGCTCGCCGTCGGCGCGCCTTTCGGCTTCTATAACACCGTGACTCAGGGCGTGGTCAGCGCCATGAACCGTCCGCTGCCCGATGATGAATACATCCCCTTCATTCAGAGCGACGTACCCATCAATCCCGGCAACTCCGGCGGACCGCTCTTCAACATGAAGGGCCAAGTGATTGGCATCAACGATCAGATTTACACCAACAGCGGCGGCTACATGGGTCTGTCCTTCTCGATTCCCATCAATACCGTGATGCGGGTGGTGCAGGACTTCAAGGACCACAAAGCGATCCAGTTCGGCTATCTGGGCGTCGAAGTGCAGGATGTCACGCCGCCAATGGCGCAAGCACTGCACCTCAAAGAACCAGTGGGTGCACTCGTCGCCTCCGTCATGCCGGGTAGCCCGGCCGCCAAGGCAGGCATCAAGCCCGGTGACGTCATCGTCACCTATGACAACAAGCCGGTGTACAATGTCGGACAGTTACCGCCTATGGTTGGTAATACCCTGCCGGGCACGCAGGCCAAGGTCGGCATCCTCCACCGCGGAGAAGCGGAAACCAAAGATGTCCTGATTACCGCCCTACCCAAAAACATGGAAGGGCCTTCCGGCAGCCAGGAACCCTCCACGGCTGCCAAAGTAGGCAAAGTCTCCCGTATGGGCATCCATGTCCAGTCGCTGACCCCCAACATTGAGAAGCGGCTGGACGTGCATCATGGTGTCGTGGTGGTCGGCGTTAGTGAAGGCGCGGCAGCGGAAGCCGGAATCATGCCCGGCATGATCATCCAGCAGATTGATCAGCAGGACGTCAACAGCCCCACCCAGTTGGAGCACATTGTCGCCGCACTGCCCGCTGACCAGCCTATCCCGTTGCTGGTGCGGCAGGGCAAAGCCAGCATCTACGTGGTGGTAACGCTGCCTAAGAAGTAGACGCGCAACAATACAGGCATCACCCGCGCGGGTGATGCTTCTGATGTAATTCCTTCAAACGCGCCTGCGCCACATGGGTATAAATCTCCGTGGTGGAGAGATTCGCGTGGCCAAGCATCAACTGCACACTGCGCAGGTCCGCGCCGTGATTCAGCAAATGGGTGGCAAAGGCATGACGCAGACTGTGGGGAGAGACGATCTGGGTGATCCCCGCGACATGGGCGTAATGCTCAATGTTTTGCCAGAAACGCTGCCTGGTCATGGCGGCTCCGCGTCCTGTCACGAAAACGGCGGCACTGATGCGTTCACCCAATATCTGCGGACGACCGCTTTGCAGATACTGCGCCATGCGTCCGGCGGCCATTTCTCCCATGGGCACCAGACGTTCCTTGCGACCCTTGCCAAAGACCACCACCAGACCGGCGCTGAGGTCCACCTGGCGCGTCTCCAGACTCACCAGCTCCGACACCCGCAAACCGCAGGCGTACATCAACTCCAGCATGGCTGCATCGCGCAGTCCCAGAGGACGAGTGCAATCAGGGGCGGCGAGCAGGGCCTCTGTCTCGGTTTCACTGAGGACATGGGGCAGCGCCCGGCCGAGGCGGGGACTTTGCAGATTACGGCTGGGATCACGAGGCACCCAGCCCTCCCGCTCCGCATGACCGTAGAAGCGGCGCACGCTGGAGAGCAGGCGGGCCACGGAGCGCAGAGCCGCTCCTGACTGTAGCTTCTGTCCCAGTATACGCGCCAGAGCACCTTCATCGGCTGTGGTCAGGGTCAGCCCTTGCGCCGCGAGGGCGACCGCCACCTGCAACAGATCCTGACGATAAGCCGTCAGGGTATTTTCACCGAGGTTTTTTTCCAGCCACAGGGCGTCGAGAAAGGCATCTATCTGCTGACGCTCAGCAGGCGCAGCGGCTGTAGTCATCGAATCGCCCGGTTGTGGTAAAACAGCGCGTCAGAGCGCCAGCGGGTCAGTCCAGAAACTGGCGTGTAACTACCAGAGGATGAATCCATGCCAACGGTCCTCCCGTCAAGGATCCGGCGCGCTGCGCGGTGCGCCACAGGGACCAGAAGCCTGCCGGTCCACCCTGTGCCACACCGCGCTCGGCCACCTGTAACCACCACTGCGGGCCAGAGCCGGACGCCGCGGCATACAAGGCCCCCTGCCAACTGAATGGCGCAGGCACCGGCTCCAGTGCTGCCCGCTCACGATAAGCGGCCAGCGTACTGAAGTCCGGCCAGTCTTCCTGACGCTTCCATCCGGCAAAGCCAAAAGTGGTAGCCGCAGCACTGAACAACACTTTCCGCGCCTGCCGCAAACTCCGGTGGGGTAATGCCAACAAACTGCCGAGCCAGACATAGAGGCGAATCAGCGGCAGGGGATCCTTGTCGCCACCGCCCTCAATGATCATCAGGGTAACGGTCAGGAAGAGCTGACGGATGGCATCCAGAGGCTGGTCGCCGAGGGCGCGGATACGCCCCATGAAGGCAGGCAGATCGCGATCCCGCAGGGCATGGAGCAGCGGTTTATCTATGGCCGGATCGCGGCTGGCGCGCCCCTCTGGAACCACCACAGCCACCCCGGCTGGCAGTTGCCAGTGACTCTGCAAAAGCGCCATCGCCCCCAGCGAAAAAGGTCGGGCAGGAAGATCGGCGGCAGCATCATGCCACTGTCCGTAGAGTATGGTACGCAGACCCTGGGCGTGGTTATCATCGGCCAGACGCTGGGCCAGACGGTTGAGGACAATCCGCCGGGCGTTATCGTCCTCCGCCATACTGAACAGCAGCGGCGCCAGCGTCTCCAGATCACCGTCTTCAATAGCCTTGGCGAAGGTGTCCGCCTCCATGTCCAAAGGCATGGGGTTGGCGGCCTCGGACCTCAGCGCAGCGGGCAGCATGGCTGCTGGCTTCACCAGCGATGCCTCCTGCACCTGTAAGGCAGTCGCCAACAGCGCTGGGGGCAAAGACTCCGCATCAGCGAGGAGCGCCAGGGTGTCCGCCACAATCTGCAGTGCCTGCGCATCTGCGGCGGCGGCCCACCAGTGCGGCAACAAACTCTGCTGCCAGGCAGCGCGCAAGACCAAGCGCTGAGCGGAATCGGCCCAGAGGATTTCCCGCTCAGGTACAGAAGCAGAACGCCAGTGTTCGAGGATCTCCCGCGAACCCGGCGTCAGCCCCCCCTCATCCAACCCGAACCCGGCCATGGCCGAGTGCCGCGTCAGGCTGCATCAGCCCAGCTTTTCTTTGATGCGCGCGGCCTTACCGGAGAGGTCACGCAGGTAGTAGAGCTTGGCGCGGCGCACATCACCACGACGCTTCACTTCTACCTTGGTCACCAGCGGCGAATAGGAGGGGAAAACGCGCTCCACCCCTTCACCGTTGGAGATTTTGCGGACCGTGAAAGCAGAGTGCAGGCCACGATTACGGCGGGCAATGCAAATACCTTCAAAAATCTGGATGCGCTCGCGGTCGCCTTCCTTCACTTTTACGTGAACAGCAACCGTATCACCCGCACCAAAAGCCGGCAGTTCCGACTTCATTTGTTCCTGATTAATTTCGTCAATGATGTTCATGCCCAACTCCTTAGCCTAGTATTACTGCGTTTCGCCGCCCTGACGGCGATACTCTTCCAATAATGCCTTCTCACCAGCCTGCAGCCCCCGTTGCTCCAGCAAATCCGGGCGCCGCTCGGCGGTGCGCCCTAACGACTGCTGCAAACGCCAGCGGCGGATACGTGCGTGATCTCCGGAAAGCAGCACCTCCGGAACCCCCTCCCCCGCCACCACTTCGGGCCGGGTATAATGCGGGCAATCCAGCAAGCCAGACGCCGCGAAACTGTCTTCCGCCGCCGAATCCGCATGACCCAGCAGGCCCGGCAACTGCCGCGCCACCGCCTCCATCAGCACCAGCGTCGGCAACTCACCACCTGCCAGCACGTAGTCGCCGATGGACCATTCCGCATCCACCGCTGCCAGCACCCGCTCGTCAATGCCTTCATAGCGGCCTGCCAGTAAAATCAGGCCCGGCAACGCCGCGAAATCCTGCACCGCCTGCTGCTGCAAGCGCTGCCCCTGGGGCGACAAGTAAATCACCGGCGCCCCCGGATTGGCCTGCCGCGCTGCCGCGATAGCCGCCAGCAAAGGCGGCGCCATCATCAGCATGCCTGGCCCGCCGCCAAAAGGGCGATCATCCACCCGCCGGTAGGCGCTGTCACTGAAATCCCGCGGGTTCCAGGTTTGCACCTCAATCAGCCCGCGGGTCAACGCGCGTCCGACAACGCCCTCCTGCAAATAACTGCGGATCAGCCCCGGGAAAATGGTGATGACGTCGAAACGCATCACCAGTCGGCTTGCCAATCCACGATAATCTGCCCGGCGGCCAGATCCACACCCGCAGACGCTTCGGCCGACCACGGAATAAGCAGCTCACCGCCCTTGCCGTCGTCGACCACCATCACGTCATTCGCCCCGGTCTCCAGGAAAGCAGACACTGTGCCCAGAGCGACACCTTCCCGGTTCAGTACCCGCAACCCGGTCAGCGTGCTCCAGTAAAATTCACCGGCTCCCGGATCAGGCAATTCAGCCCTGAGCACCGCGATCTCCTGCCCGATAAGGGCACGCGCCTGCTCACGGTCATCTACCTGCCTAAGCTTGGCCACCACACCCTCGCCCTGCATACGCCCGTCTTCCAGCACCCAAGGGCGCCGGGCCGGGCCGAGATACCAGGGCGAGTAGTCGAGGATGGTGTCGCGCTCTTCGGTAAAAGAAAAAACCTTCACCATACCGCGCACACCATAGATGCCGGAGACACGCCCCAGCACCACCCACTCCCCGGCTTCAGACGCTGGCAACACCCGTCTTGCTCACGCCTTCTTTCTTCAGAAAGCCGGCGACGGTATCGGACGGCTGGGCACCCTGGCTCAACCAGTAAGCGGCGCGTTCTTTGTTGATCCGCAGCTCGGCTACTGCGCCAATGGGATTGTAAAAGCCCAGGCGCTCAATAAAACGACCATCCCGACGGCTACGGCTGTCGGTCACCACAATGTGATAAAAAGGCCGCTTCTTGGCGCCGCCCCGGGCCATACGAATGACTACCATGTGTTCTCCTTAACCATGATCCTCTCCCACTGTGCGGGAGAAAGGCGCGTATCGTAACTAAAAACAAGCCCTAACGGAAGGGTAAACCGCCCTTCAACATCGATTTGGGATTCATCCCCAGCAAACGGCTGAGCCCCCGGCCCCCTTTACCCATTTTTTTGAACATCTTTTGCATCATTTCGAACTGTTTTAGGAGCTTGTTCACTTCGGTCACGGTCGTCCCGGAACCCGCAGCGATCCGCCGCCGCCGCGAGGCCTTGATGATGTCCGGATGACGCCGTTCGCCGGGCGTCATGGAGTTGATGATGGCTTCCAGGCGGCGCATGGGCTTGCCATCCTGCATCGCGCTCTGCGCCTCGGCGGGCAACTCGCCCATACCCGGCAGCTTATCCATGATACTGGCCATACCGCCCATGCGCTCAAGCTGGCGCAATTGCTCACGGAAGTCTTCCAGATCAAAGCCCTTGCCGCTGCGCAGCTTGTCGGTCATTTTCCGGGCTTGATCTTCGTCCACGTCCTGCTGGACCTGCTCCACCAGACTGACGATGTCGCCCATGCCCAGAATGCGCGAGGCCATGCGATCCGGATAGAAAGGCTCCAGGCCCTTGCGAATTTTCTCACCGATCCCGATGAACTTGATGGGCTTGCCGGTAATGGCCCGCACCGACAGGGCCGCGCCACCGCGGGCGTCACCATCGGCCTTGGTGAGGATCACGCCGGTCAGCGGCAGGGCGTCGTTAAAGGCCTTGGCGGTATTCACCGCGTCCTGACCGGTCATGGCATCGACCACGAAAAGCAGTTCTACCGGTTTGACCGCCACGGTCAGGGCCTGCGCCTCGGCCATCATCTCGCTGTCCACATGCAGACGCCCCGCCGTGTCGACGATGAGCACGTCGTAGACGCCGCGCTGCGCCGCTTCCACCGCATCCTGGGCGATGCGTACCGGCTGCTGGTCGGGGCTGGAGGGGAACACATCCACCGCAATATCTTTACCGAGATGCGCCAACTGCTCCATGGCGGCAGGACGATAGACGTCGGTACTGACCATAAGCACGCGCTTCTTTTCCTTGTCCTTGAGCCACAGGGCGAGCTTGGCACTGGTGGTGGTCTTACCCGAGCCCTGCAAGCCCGCGAGCAGGATCACCGCCGGGGGACGGGCGCTGAGATCGAGGCGATCATTGTGCGCCCCCATCAACTTCACCAGCTCATCATTGACGATCTTGACGAAAACCTGCCCCGGCGTGAGGCTCTTGACCACGGCTTCGCCCATAGCCTCTTCGCGGACGTTATGGATGAAGTCCTTGACTACCGGCAGGGCCACGTCGGCCTCCAGCAGCGCCAGCCGCACATCGCGCAGGGCGTCGCGGATATTATCCTCGCTCAGCCGTCCCTGGCCGCGCAAGTTCTTGAAGGTCTGGGTCAGTTTCTGGGTCAGATTGTCAAACATGGGTCCCCCTCGTGTAGGGGTGGATTTTGGACTGTATGAGGCGGTCGCGCAATGCGTGACATCACTCTCCCGCCGCACCGGCAGAGGATTGAACTGATACCTTTGATGACGTCAGTCGGGCATGAAGTGGTCCATCAGCACCTTGAAACGGGGGTTGTGGGACGGCTCCAGCAGGTGGGTCATTTCGTGGACCAGCACGTATTCCAGGCATTCGGGCGGTTTTTTTGCCCGTTCGCTCAACGATAAGGGGGTACCATGCAGCGGGTGCTCAGCGCCAAGCGCGCACCCTTATTCCGGCACCCGGTCGGTTAAGAATGGCCAACGTGCGATGTATAGCCTCCTGGAAGGACTGGGTTGGAACAGTGGCCTTAGTCTTGACGATCACCGATTTCATGTCAATACTACAATTACAATACTGGAGTTACCCAATGGAAACGCAGCAAGATCACGTCATCCGCCTGCTCGAAGCATTGGCGTCGCCCGTCCGACTGGATATTTATCGCCTTCTGGTGGAGCACGAACCCGACGGTCTCGTTGCCGGGGACATCGCCGCACGGCTCGATATTCCCGGCAATAGCATCTCTTTTCATCTCAAGACCCTGCAATATGCTGGCCTGGTAAGCGGCCATCGGGAAGGCCGCTACCAACGCTACCGGGCCTGTCTGCTGGCAGTAGAGGGGCTCATCGCCTATCTCACGGACAATTGTTGCGGACATCGGCCGGAGTTATGCGCCTCCAGTGCAGCGCCGGGCGACGAGTTTTCTTTTTCCTGTAGGCAGTCGAGGGCCAAATGAAATCTCTAAATATTCTGTTTTTGTGCACTGGCAATTCCTGCCGCTCCATCCTTGCCGAAGCCACCTTTAATGCTCTCGCGGCCCCGCACATGCATGCCATGAGTGCCGGGAGTCACCCGACGGGGTTTGTGCATCCCCGCTCGCTCGCCTTGCTCCAGCGCGCGGGTATCCCCACAGAGGGTTTGTACAGCAAATCCTGGGATGACCTGCCGGGAACACCGGATATCGTCATCACCGTCTGTGCCAGTGCCGCCGGTGAGACTTGCCCCGCCTATTTCGGTCCGGCGATCCGCGCCCATTGGGGCGTGGAAGATCCCGCCAAGGCAACGGGTAGCGAGGCGGAGATCGAAGCGGCCTTCACCACCGCCTACCAGATCCTGCGTCGTCGGATCGAAGCCTTTCTGGCCCTGCCCTGGACCCAGTGGGAAGCAAGTGGCGACGTGGCCCTGCAAGCCGAACTGGCGCGCATCGGTGAACAGTAACCTTTCCGACGGCATCCATCCTTTCAGGAGACTTTATCATGACCAAAATCCGTGTGTATGATCCCGCCATGTGCTGCAGTACGGGCGTATGCGGTCCGGCCATAGACCCTGCGCTGGTACGCTTTTCTGCTGACGCGGACTGGGCGAAAGGCCAGGAAATCGATCTGGTACGCTACAACCTCGGTCAGGAACCCATGGCCTTTGTCCACAATTCGGTGGTGAAACAGTTTTTGGATCGTTCTGGCGCCGAAGCATTGCCGCTGATCTTGGTGGAAGGGGAGATCGCCCTGGCCGGGCGTTATCCGACCCGT
>JAKAFG010000285.1 GCA_021818125.1 Pseudomonadota bacterium
GAGTCTCATAGGGCATGAAAATTTTGAGCGGCTGGCAGCGGATATCGATGCCGAACTGCTGGAAGTCGAGACTAATATTGATGGACTGATAGAACGATTGCTTCTGCAGGATCAAGGTAAGTAACTGAGCGGCGTTGTATTCTGGATTTTTCAGATGTGCAGAATGATCTCCCACGATAGGACTGAGGAGAAGATGCTGGCCAGATGGATTTCATTACCGCCAGTGTGACGGTACCCCGCATTCTCTTCTGAAAAGTGGCTCGCGCAAAACTTTTCAGTGCAGCCATTGCCGCCACCAGACTTCGTTGATTGCCGGAGCCCCTCTTTCAATGTACCCGCTTGCCTCTGACCACGTGGTTTCTGGCACTTTATCTGATTAGCCAAGCCAAAACGGGATTGTCTGCACTGGCTCTGAAGCGCCAACTCGGCGTCAGCTACCCCACGGCCTGGCACATCCACCATAAGCTGATGCAGGCCATGGCCGAACGCGAGGAGGTCTACACTCTGCGGGGCGCGGTACAAGCCGATGATGCCTATCTGGGCGGGGAAAATCCCGGTGGCAAGGCCGGACGAGGGTCTGAGAACAAAGTCCCTTTTGTTGCCGCCGTCTCGGTGGATGCGCAGGGACATCCCGTCTACGCGCGATTTACCGCGATTCAGGGATTTACCAGTACCGCCATAGAAGACTGGGCGCGCAGCACGCTCAATACAGAATGTCAGGTCCTGACCGATGGCCTCCCTTGTTTCAACGGAATAGCCGATGCGGGGCGTTCGCATGCGGTGATCGTCGCCGGGGGCCGCAAGCCCCTGGATTTGCCCCAGTTCCGGTGGGTCAACACCGTGCTGGGCAACCTCAAAACGGGCCTTTCCGGGGCTTACCATGCTTTCAAGTTTCGCAAATATGCGCAACGCTATCTCTCCACCATGACTTATCGCTTCAACCGCCGTTTCAACTTGGCGGCCTTGCCCCTGAGTTTGCTTCGTGCCGCCGTCAACACCGGACCCCGACCAGAGCGATGGCTCCGTGCAGCGGAATCATCGTGCTAATCATGAAGTTGAATGCCCGCTTAAGTAGATGGTTGTTTGGCATCTGCCCAAGAAGCCCTGCAAAACCAGCAGCAGTATGGTCAGGCATCAAACAACCCTCTACTGCTGCCGAGCATCTGGGCTCAAACAGCGGCAGGACAGCGTAAGCGACCGTTCGGCAGTTTGGCCACCATGTCCTCGAAATTCGTTATTATGGCTGTAAACCGTTAGTCTTTGAGAATGGTTTTCGAGAATTGTAACCGCCCCATTACTGAGCCCGCCCCGGAGGTTGCATGGTGCGTTATCCCCAGGCCGAGCGTGTCACGGCGGGCAGCACCGCCAGCATAACCAGGAATACCACGGCTGGCCACCAACCCAAGGCGCCGAAAAATACATGCGAACCTTCACGTCAACCCAGTTCAGTGCTCTCCCTGCGTCTGCGGCGGCTGTACGGGTTTGAGTTTAAGGATCCATTGCGCAATATCCCGGGCGGTTGCATCGGGTACGTTTAGATCAGGCATCATGCCGCCCCATGTGGATGTTCCTCCGTGCTCTATGAAGGAGGAAACCCGCGCCAGGGCATCGGGCTGCTTTTGATATTTCCAGGCCACCCATTCGAAGGCAGGTCCGACGACGCCATGTGCCACCGCATGACAACTCATGCAGCCGTAGCGGGAAATCGCTGCGGGTGCTTGGCGTGGAAGACTATGCTGAACCGCCATCATCGGCATGTGTGGCATCATGCCGGGGCCGCCCATCATGCCCTGTGCGAAGGCGGGCGAAACAATAAATGCCGCGCACGCTGCGGCAAGACCCAAACGCCTGATGGTTTTCCGGTCCATTTCAAGCCTCCTGATACACTGCATTTAACCACCGAATGCAGCATCGAGCCGCGATTTCTGTTCGGCAAAAGTACCGTACAGCGCCCCGCCGTCGATCACGGTGATCGGCGCGACGCGCACGCCGTAGCGGGATTTCGCTTCTTCGGCCACGCCCGGCGCGGTGACGTCGCGTTCGTCAAAAGCGACACCGCGCATTTCGAGGTAGCGCTTGACAGCGGCGCAGTCCGGACAGCCGGGACTGGTGTAGAGTAGCACCTTCGCCATGGCTTCAGTCCTGCACAGCCGCGTCGTAGCCTTCTTCCTTGACCGCTGCGATCAATGCGGCAGCGCTCGCCTGACCATGCACTACAGCTTCTCCTGGCGTGAGGGCGACATCGGCCTTTTCAACGCAAGATACGCCTTCCAGCGCCTTCGTCACGGCCCGCACGCAATGCCCACAGGTCATGCCGGTGATCTTCAGATGGGTCTCGCTCATGGGTTTTCTCCTGTTGGGAATGAAGTAAAAGGGATATTCAATACGCTCGTATAGGTATTATTCAACCGCGCACGGCATCAGCCACACGCTGGAGTTTGTCGCGCACCTCGACGCCGAGCGTGGTAATTTGCGGCTTGTCCACCATGCCGAGTACAGCGGCAGGATCCATGAACACCACGC
>JAKAFG010000044.1 GCA_021818125.1 Pseudomonadota bacterium
GGCCATGCCCGAAAAGAATCTGGCCCTGGAAATGCTGCGCCGTCTGTTGCAGGACAAGGTCCGCAAGGAAGGCAAAGGCAATCTGATCCAGAGCAAAGCCTTTTCTGAAAAACTGGAAGAGGCCCTGCGCAAGTACCATAACCGGTCGGTGGATACCGTCGAGGTGATGCAGGAACTCATCGAACTGGCGAAGGCATTACAGGCGCTGGATCAACGCCACGCGGAACTGGGCTTGAGCAAGGACGAGGCGGCCTTTTACGACGCCCTGGCGACCAACGATTCCGCCGTACAGGCCATGGGCGACGATGCACTGAAAATGATCGCCAAGGAAGTGGCCGACACCGTTCGCCAGAACACCCGCATCGACTGGTCCATCCGGGAACAGGCGCGAGCGCATCTGCGAAGGATGGTGAAGCGGGTTTTACGGAAACATGGTTATCCGCCCGACATGCAGGAAGGGGCGGTGAATATGGTTATTGAGCAGGCTGAGGGACTGGTGGGGTAAGGACTTTTAGCAATCTGGCGTTCCCCTTTACTCTATGGCGGACCCCCGCCAATGGTCCATTCGAGCCTGGGCAGATGAGGGGGTAGAGAATCTATGGCCATCATCGGCCCTGTGGACCCGGTTTTGCCGTAAGTTCAATCCCTAGGACTTTCATGACTGCTAGCGTGGTCTTGAGCGTCGGATTGCCGCGCTCGCTGAATGAGCGGTACAACTGTTCACGCGAAAGACCAGTTTCCCCAGCGATCTGAGCCATTCCCTTGGCGCGGGCCACGACGCCCAGCGCGTGCGCAATGTAGCCGGCGTCCGCAGATTCAAACGCATCGGCCATGAAGGCTGCGATGGCCGCGTCTGATGTCAGCCCTTCGGCAGGGTCAAAAGTAGACAATTTTTCACTCCGTAAGCGAGGCGATCCAGACGACCGGCAACGACGCCACGAGCTCGATCATCGCACGGTGATTGTAGTTCATAAACTACTAAAGGCCAAGCTTCTGTTATCTGTTATTAAGGAACACCCAGTTGCAAGCGTTCGCACAAAAGCGTGGGAGAAGGCTCTGGCGCGTGCAAGCATCGAGGACTTCGCCTGGCATGGCTTGTGGCACACCTGGGCATCCTGGCACGTTCAGGCGGGTACGCCATTGGCGGTCCTCAAGGAGTTTGGCGGATGGGCCAGTTACGTTGCCAATATGAGAGTGCATGGCACAAAAATGGCACAGTCCCCGCTAAAAACTGTGCCACAGAGTGCCTAACTGCTAAAATATGGGGTGGCTGACGGGGCTCGAACCCGCGACAACCGGAATCACAATCCGGGACTCTACCGACTGAGCTACAGCCACCACTGATAGAGCGCAGATCATACAATGGCCGACGTCCGGCTGCAAGATCGGTGAAGCGGCGTTAGTCCATGAACAGCGAACTGACCGAGTCCTCTTCCGCAATCCGGCGGATGGTTTCGGCCAGCAGTTCGGCAACGGACAACACGCGAATCTTGCTGCTGGCCTGAGCATCCGGCCTGAGCGGTATGGTGTCAGTGATAACCAGCTCGTCCAGATCGGACCGTTCGATGCGCTCCATGGCGGGACCAGACAATACCGGGTGAGTACAGTAAGCGCAGACCTTGACGGCACCTCGTGCCTTGAGGGCATGGGCCGCTTCGCAGAGCGTGTTGGCCGTATCGACCATGTCGTCCACGAGAACGCAAGTGCGACCGTCCACGTCTCCAATAATATTCATGACGACCGATTCATTGGGTCGTGGGCGCCGTTTGTCGATAATGGCGAGATCCACTTCAAGGCGTTTGGCAATGGCGCGGGCGCGAACGACGCCGCCCACGTCGGGGGAAACCACGATCAACCCCGGGTAGCTCTGGCGCCAAATATCGCCCAGGAGAATAGGTGAGGCATAAATGTTATCCACCGGTACGTCAAAAAAGCCCTGAATCTGGTCAGCGTGCAGATCCATGGTGAGGACCCGGTTGGCGCCGGCAGTGGTGATGAGATCGGCGACCAGCTTGGCGGTAATGGCTGTGCGCGAGCGTGATTTGCGATCCTGCCGGGCATAGCCGAAATACGGCATGGCAGCGGTAATGCGGTTGGCCGAGGCGCGTTTCAGCGCGTCGATCATGGTCAGCAGCTCCATGAGGTGGTCGTTGGTGGGCGCACAGGTGGGCTGGAGTACGAAAACATCCCGCCCGCGCACGTTTTCCAGAATTTCGACGAAGACTTCGCCGTCGCTGAAGGAGCTGACTTCCGCACGACCGATGGGAATTTGCAGGAAGCGCGCCACCTGAGCGGCCAGAATGGGATTGGCGTTCCCGCTGAAGACCATGAGATTGCCGTGGGCCATGTGACGTCCTTCTCTCTTCGCAGGTGGCAAAACAAGTCCGAGGACAATTTGGCTGGGGCGCCAGGGATCGAACCTGGGAATGCCGGAATCAAAATCCGGTGCCTTACCGCTTGGCTACGCCCCAATAATCATTGCTCGGCGGGATCGTAAAGTGGGTGTTTATTACATCCACGCACGGGCCATGCGCGCCAGGGAGCAGGCACTCGCGTGGCAATCTGTTGTGCGGAAACGGCATCTGCCGCCAACCCGAAAACACAAGCACCACTACCCGTCAAACGAACGTCATGCACGCCTTGGCTTCTTAACCAGCGCATGCCACGATGGACTTCTGGATAGCGGGCACATACCGTAGGTTGCAAGGTGTTTTCCGTTGCCCCGCCGAGAAACGCGCCTATTGTGATGGGCACATGGTGTCGTGTCAATTCAGGGGCGGTGAATATCTCCCGGGTACTTACCGATACCTGCGGATGCAGCAGCACGTAATGGCTTTCCGGGAGAGCGTCGAGCACTCGCAGGCGCTCGCCCACACCCTCCGCCCAGGCGCTGCGCCCGAATATGAATATAGGAACATCAGCACCGAGGCCGGCACCAATCGCCATGAGTTCTTCGCGGCGCAGACCGGTACGCCACAGCCGGTTAAGCACGATGAGGGTGGTGGCGGCATCCGAGGAGCCACCACCGATACCCCCGCCCATGGGCAGGGTTTTGTCGATATGAATATGAACACCCTCGCGGACGTTACCGACATCGGCCAGGCGTTGCGCGGCGCGGATGCTGAGATCGTCGGCTTCGGCCACGCCTTCTGGTCCACCGCTGCGGGAAAATTGCCCGGCGGGCCGCGAGCTGAACTGGAGCTGGTCAGCCAGATCGATAAACTGAAATACCGTTTGCAGTTCGTGATAACCGTCGCTGCGTTGGTCGACAACGCGCAGCATCAGATTCAGCTTTGCGGGGGCGGGGTAACTTTCGCTCATGGGGCGCTATGGTCTCCCATCCGCCACTGGGTGATGGCCAGACGCAGGGCGATGCCCTCCGGCCCCGTGGCCTGGAGCAGTTTGGGCATGGTCAGGCCGCCTATCGGCGCATATTGGAGATAATGAATCTGCCAGGGGCCGCTGTGGAGTACTTCGGGCAGGCCGGCTGGATTCAGTTGTTCGGTCGCCGTCGCGCTGCGCAGACCAAGCATCCAGTCCGGTAATTCACTCGCGGGCAGATCGACATGGAGGACCAGCGCGAGAAGGGCACCCAGATTGTCCGCTTGTCGTGTCTCGCCATTGGCCAGTTGCAGATGCGCGCCTTGCGGGTCGGCTTCGATGCGGGCGACCGTACGGCCGAGCGTGTCGTAAATGGAAAGCTCCTGGTGTTGGGGGGACTGCTTCCAGCGGAATCCGAAATCTTCGCTCGTTTTAGGCGTGCTGAGAGCGGCCTGCCCGCTGGCTTGCCAATATTTCAGGCTGGCGACGACCTGATTTCTCTCGGTCGTTGGCAGGATGACGTGGGTGGGCGGCGTGGTGGCACAGGCGGATAGCACGCCGGTGAGCAGGAGTGCGGCCAGTGTGCGGATAGGCCTTCGTGCCGGGTGCCGGGCGAGTGTTCTGGGATATGGGATCATCATGGCTGGCGGGCAAGATCGCTTTTGAGGGTGGCATCGTCCGGATGCTTTTGCAGTGCGCTTTGCCAGACCTGCCGAGCATCTGTGAAGCGCCCCAGTGACCAGAGGACTCGCCCGAGGTGTGCGCTCACCTCGGCATCGTCTGGCAAGGCCGTATGGGCCTTCTGCAGATACTCCAGAGCCTGCTTGTTGTCGCCCTGCACGTGATGCAGCCAGCCGACACTATCCAGAATCTCGGGATTGTCAGGGTCCAGACTCAGCGCCTTGGCCAGTAATTTTTGCGCTTCGGCCAGATCGCTGTGCCGCTCGACCAAGCTGTAGCCAATGAAGTTGTAAGCTTGTGCATGGTCCGGCGCGAGGCGGATAACTGCACGCATGGCTTTTTCCATGGCCGGATAATCTTTCAGTTGCTCATAGATGGCGCCTTGGGCGTACCAGAGCCCAGGTTGGTCCGGCATGCGCTGCAAGGCCTGACTGACCACCTGCAGGGCCTGATGAAGGTAGCCGCTGTCTTGCAGCAGGTTTGCTTCCAACAGCGGAATCTGTGCCTCCTGCGGGTGCGCGGCCGCCAGTGCCCGCAGTTTTTCGGTGGCTTTGTCGTGATGGCCCAGCAGGTATTCCACACGTGCGCTGCGCAGTTCGACCTCAGGATAGAGAGGGCCGGAATGGATGCGCTGGTACCATTGCAATGCTTCTGCCCAGCGATTCTGTGCCTCGTAGAGGCGCCCCAGATAGTAGAGCGGTGCGGGGGACTGGGGCGCCAGATCGCGGGCGCGCTGCAAAGCGGCTTCTGCGCCCTTCCAGTTGCCTCGATCGATGTCCATAAGGCCGAGAGAAAGGAGGATATCGGGGTCATCGGGATTCTGTCGCGCCATGTCCTGGTAGAGGCGATAGGCCTGTGTCAGGCCACCCATTTTGAGGTAGAGCGCAGCCAGATATTGACGAGCGAGCGTGGCCCCCGGATGACTGGCAGTGAAACTTTGAATGCTACGCAAAGCGACGGCAGGACCCTGGGTAGCTTGCTGGGCTTCGGCGAGACTGATGGCGGCTTCCTGCCAGTCCGGACGAAGGCTGAGGGCTTTCTCCAGCCAGGGGATAGCGTGTTCTGGTTGTTTTTCACTGAGATCAATACGCCCGAGCGCATAGCAGGCGGCTGCAGATTTCGGGTTTTTGTCCGCTAGTGCGCTCAACAATCGCCGTGCCTCACCACTGCGCCCGTGGGCCACCAGTAATTCAGCGAGTTGCAGGGTGACTTTCGGGTCGTCGGGAAAGCGGGCAAGTGTTGCCTGTAGCAATTGAATGGCTTGCTCATCTTGACCCGTGGTGAGGAGCAGCGCGGCTTCAAACTGATCCGCTTGGGCACTCCCAGGGGCGGTCTCCCGCCAGCGTTTGGCAAGCTGCAGAGCGCCCGGAAAATCACCGAATTGCGCGGTGACCTGTGTGGCACGCCCGAGGACGTTGGCTTCTGGCGCCAGTTTGGCGGCTTCCCGCCAAGCCGGAACGGCCAGTTGTGGTTCCTGTTGCATGGTGGCGAATTCGGCGACTAACAGATAGTAAAGCTGCTCCCCGGTCATGCCATCCGAAGCGGAGTCGGCGGCTGCACCTCCGGCGGCGAGGCCAAGTATAATACCCGCCACGATGCCCCCAAGCCTGCTCCTCATCTGCCTTTTCTCCGCTTTTTTTTGCCAGCAGGCACAATAACCGCTAGGGACCTGGCTTGCAATCCTGCCCGGCGTCGGCGACAATTCAGCCCCCTAATCGTCGCTCTGCAGGGACGGTCGCTGCTATTTTCTGCCTTGGTTTGAGTCACCATACTGCCCCTATCGCGGTCCGGGAAAAAGTCGCCTTTTCTCCGGAGAACCTTGCTACGGCCCACCGCGACTTGCTGGAGCAAGGACTGGCCACGGAAGCGTTGATCGTATCCACTTGTAACCGCACGGAAATCTACCTCCACGGCGGGCAGGGCCACCATCGCCAGTCCTTGCAGGACTGGCTCTGTCACTTCCACGGCGTGGACCCGCGATTGCTGGATGGACATATTTATACTTCCAGCGATGCGGAGGCCGTGCGCCATCTGTTTCGCGTAGCCTGCGGGTTGGATTCCATGATTATCGGAGAGCCGCAGATCCTCGGTCAGGTCAAGGATGCCTATCAGGCTGCTGCGGATAGCGGTGCTGCCGGGCCGGTGCTGAATCGCCTGTTGCATTGGGCCTTCCGCGTGGCGAAACGGGTGCGATCGGAGACTGCTATCAGCTCAGCCCCGGTCAGTGTGGCCTATGCAGCCGTGAGTCTGGCCAAGCAGTTGCTGGGCAGTCTGGAAGGCAAGTCGGTATTGCTGATCGGCGCCGGGGATACCATCGAACTGGTGGCGATCCATCTGCGCGAGCATGGGGTGGGGAGTTTTGCCGTAGCCAATCGCAGTGCAGAACGCGGGCAGCAGTTGGCCGAGAAATTTACTGGCAATGCCCATGCTCTGGAGGCTATCCCGGAGCTCCTGCATGATGCCGATGTGGTGGTGAGTTGCACGGCGAGTCTGCTGCCCATAGTCACGCTGGAAACGGTCTCCGCAGCTATGGTACGGCGGGCGTGGCGTGATCTGATGCTGGTCGATCTCGCCGTACCCCGGGATATTGCCCCGGAAGTGGAAGGTGTTGCGCAATGTTTTCTCTACACGCTGGACGATCTGAACGATATCGCCCAGGCGGGCATGCGCGCACGCCGCGAGGCGGCAGAGGTGGCAGAGCTGATCATTGCCGAGGAGGTCGGCGAGTTCCAGCAGTGGCGGGAGAGTCTGGATGTGGTGCCCGCCATCCGCCGCCTGCGTGATCATGTGGAGGATCGGCGCCAGGAAGAGGTGCGGCGCTTTATGCGTTACCTGGATCAGGGGCAGGACCCCCGTGCGGTACTGGATGCCTTCTCCAAGGCCTTGATGAATAAAGTCCTTCACGACCCCATTGCGACCCTCCGCCAGCCTTGTCAGGACGCGACCAACGAAAGTCTTGTCGCGGCGCTGGATATTCTCTTTCATCTCAGTGACGCCGAAGGATGAGTCTCAGCCCGCGTTTGCAGGGCCAACTGGAGCAGTTGGCTTTTCGTTTTGATGAATTGAGTCAGTTGCTGGCGAGTCCGGATGTAGCGAGCGACGCACAGCGTTTTCAAAGTCTTTCCAAAGAACTGGGAGAAATTAGCCCGGTGCTGGATCTGCTCCGCCGTCATCAGCAGCGGCAGCAGGATCGGGACGAGGCCGAGCGCATGCTGATGGAAGAACGGGATGCGGAACTGCGTGCCATGGCCAGTGAAGAAGTGGCGGCGGCACAGGCAGAACTCGATCAACTCGAAGAATCCCTGCGGGTGCGCTTGCTGCCCAAGGACCCCAATGATGATCGTAATGTCTTTGTGGAGATACGGGCGGGGACGGGTGGTGAGGAGGCAGCGCTCTTTGCGGGAGTGCTGGCCCGGATGTATACCCGCTACGCCGAGAGTAAAGGTTTTGCCGTGGTCATCCTTTCCGCCTCCGATTCGGAACGTGGTGGTTACAAAGAAATCGTGCTGGAAATCAGCGGCCGCGGCGCTTATTCCCGTCTGAAATTCGAGTCGGGCGGGCATCGGGTGCAGCGGGTGCCGGAGACCGAGGCGCAGGGCCGTATCCATACTTCCGCCTGTACGGTAGCGGTGCTGCCCGAGGTGGATACGGTGAGCGAGATCACCATCAATCCCGCCGACTTGCGCATTGATACCTTCCGGGCCAGTGGTGCGGGCGGGCAGCACATCAACAAGACCGACTCCGCCATCCGCATCACCCATATCCCCTCCGGTTTGGTGGTGGCCTGTCAGGAAGACCGTTCCCAGCACAAAAACCGGGCGCGGGCCATGGCACTGTTGCAGGCGCGTCTGCTGGAGCAGGAGCAGGAGAAGCAGCAAAGTGCGGCGGCGCAGACCAGGCGCCTGCTGGTAGGCTCCGGGGATCGCTCCGAGCGTATCCGCACCTACAACTTTCCGCAGGGGCGGATCACCGATCATCGTATCAATCTTACGCTGTACCGGTTGGAGGCGGTGCTGGCAGGGGATCTCGATGCCGTTATCGAACCGCTGATCAAGGAATATCAGGCTGACCTCCTGCAGCACCTGGGTGATGACCTCTGATTCGGGCGTAACGCACGATCCGTCGCGCAGCCTGCGCGACTGGCAGTATGATCTGCGCGAACAACTGCGGGTGCTGACTGATCAGCCCGAGCAGGAAGCACGCTGGCTGCTGGCCGCCGCCCTTGGGCTGGATGGGGCGGCGCTGCTACGCAATGCATTGCTGCCAATTTCTTCAGAGGAGGAGACACGGATTACCGCACTGCTCACGCAGCGCCGGGCGGGTGTACCCCTGGCCTACTGTTTAGGCGAGTGGTCTTTCTACGGGCTGGATCTGTGCGTGGCCCCTGCGGTGCTGATCCCTCGCCCGGATACCGAGACGCTGGTGACCCTGGCTCTGGAGGGATTAGCGGAGGAGGGCGCGTCGCGGGTGCTTGATCTCGGTACCGGCTCCGGGGCCATTGCACTGGCCATTGCCCAGGCGCGGCCGCAGGCGGAGGTCTGGGCCGTGGAGCGCAGTCCGGCGGCATTACAGGTCGCGCGCGCCAATGGTGCGCTTCTGGCGCCGCAGGTGCACTGGCTGGAGGGCGACTGGTACGCGCCACTGGATAGCGCCTTGCGTTTCGACCGGATTGTGGCCAATCCCCCTTACCTGGCCGATAGTGATCCCCATCTTCCTGATTTGCGTCATGAGCCTTGGGATGCCCTGGTGGCGGGTCCCAGCGGTCTGGAGTGCCTGGAACGCATCATCGCAGGCGGCTACGAACGCCTCTCGCTACTCGGTATGCTGTTGCTGGAGCATGGTCCTGATCAGGGGAACGCGGTGCGCGGCCTGCTCAACAACGCCGGCTTCAGCGCTGTGCAAACCCGTTGTGATCTGGCCGGGCGCGAACGCGTGAGCAGTGGAACAAGGATTTAACCATGCCCGAATTGCCTGAAGTCGAAGTTACCCGACTGGGTATCGCCCCCCATCTGCTGGGACGGCGTCTGGAGGGTGCCGTGGTGCGGGATGGTCGCCTGCGTCTGCCGGTGAACGCCGATCTTGCCGGGCGGGTGGCCGGGCAGCGCCTGCTGAACCTGCGGCGACGGGGTAAATACCTTCTGCTTGACCTGGAACGGGGAGCGATCCTGATCCACCTGGGGATGAGCGGACACCTGCGCGTCCTCCCGCAAAGCACCCCGGTGCAGAAGCATGATCATGTCGATCTGCTCTTTGCCGACGATCTGTGCTTGCGCTTCCACGACCCGCGCCGTTTTGGAGCCGTATGCTGGCTCGCCGATCCCGACCAGCATCCGTCCCTCCGACATCTGGGGCCAGAACCGCTGGGCCATGATTTTACAGCGGAATACCTGTATCAGCGAAGCCGAAACCGGCAGATACCGGTTAAATCCTTCCTCATGGATGCCCATATCGTCGTCGGCGTCGGTAATATTTACGCCAATGAGTCTTTGTTTGCGGCGGGTATTGATCCGCGCCGCCATGCGGGGCGTGTTGCTTTGCCGCGTTATGCAAAGCTGGCGCAGACCGTGCGTGATGTCCTGCAGGCTGCTATTGCCCAGGGCGGAACGACCCTGCGCGATTTCACCCGGCCCGATGGCAGAAACGGCTATTTTCGACTATCTCTTGCGGTGTATGGACGAGAAGGGGAACCCTGTACGCAGTGCGGTACGCCGTTACACGGCGTCCGTATCAGCGGCCGGGCGACGACCTATTGTTCCCAATGTCAGCGCTGACCAGTCGGGAGTGAGCATGAGTGAAGAGCATTTGTTAGAGGCGTCCCCCATTCTGCAGGGGCTGCGCGCGTTGAACGGTTGGCGGCAGAAAGTAATTGCCGGTCTTCATGAAATGGCGGCGTTGACGGCCGATCTGGGCTTGCTGCCCAGTGGGACCATGCTGCAACTGGAAACATTGGCTTATGAAACGGAGCAGGACAGCCTGCGTATCGCTTTTGTCGGCGAGTTTTCGCGCGGGAAGACCGAGCTGATTAATGCCCTCTTTTTCTCGGATATGGGGGCGCGTCTGCTGCCCTCCAGTTCCGGTCAGACGACTATGTGTCCGGTGGAGATTCGCGGCGCGCCACAGGGGCGGCCCGGTTTGCAACTCCTGCCCATTGCCAGCCGCAGCCTTGATGTCAGCATCGAAAAACTCAAAAGGGCAGGGAGCGCGTGGACGCGATTGCCGCTGGTGCTGGAAGAAAAAAACGAACGGTGCCAGGCGTTAGCTCATCTTACGGAAACGGTTTGTGTGACAATTGAGGATGCTCGCCGCATTGGACTCTGCCCGCCGCTCAACCGTACGCCCAAAGATCGCGAGCGCACGGTTTGTCCCTCCTGTGGTCTTGGTAAGGTGCTAATCCCGCGCTGGCGTCACGCCTTACTTTATCTGGCGCATCCTATGCTGGATGCCGGCCTCACGGTGCTGGACACTCCCGGCCTCAACGCTATCGGTGCAGAGCCCGAACTGACTTTCGGTATGCTCGCCGATGCAGATGCCATTATTTTTGTTTTGGGTGCGGACACGGGCGTTACCCAAAGCGATCTGACCATCTGGGACCAGTATCTGATACGCAATGCACACCAGAAGCAAATTGTGCTCCTCAACAAGATTGATACCCTCTGGGACGAATTGCGTGACTGGTCGGGGGTGGTGGCAGAAATTGAACAGCAGGTGGACAAAACGGCGGAACGGCTGCGTATTCCTCGTGAGCAGGTTATCCCGGTTTCCGGTCAGAAGGGGCTCGTCGCCCGAATCCGCCAGGACCCGGAACTGCTTGAACGCAGCGGGATGGCAGCCTTGGAGCGTTCCATCGCCGAGGTGCTACTGCCTGCACGGCAAGCGGCCATACAGGCTAAATGCCGGGCCCTGGTAGAGCGCGTCGTCATGGATCAGAAGAATCTGTTGCATGAGCAAATGAATAGAATCACGGCGCAAATGGAGAGTGTGCGTAGCCTCAAGGATCGGACTGCTGAGAAAGTGCCCGAACTGGTGGCACAACATCAGCGGTTACTCCAAAGCTTTGAGAAAGACCGGCATGCTTTCGAGGAAAAAAAGGCGGCTTTCCGTCAAGCGGTTGAAGAGTGCCTGCTCGTCCCCTTAGCTCCTGCCTCCTTTGATTTCGTGATCAGCAACGCCAAAGCGGAGATGCTCTCCGTATGGACGACGGCAGGTATCGTCGAACGTTTCAGACTGTTCTTCGCGGAGGCCATAGCTCATTTTGACAAGGCGCTACAGGGTGCGCAGCAGGTGTCGGTACTGGTGGCTGGGGAGTATCAAGCGCTGCAGAACCGTTATCGTTTGCCCGCGTTGCGGACGGTGCCCTATGCCATTATGCCGCGGCGGGCGGAACTCATTGATATGGCGGAAAATTATGAGCGATTCGGGATGATGCTGGAGATCGCCATGAACACCCAGAGTGCCG
>JAKAFG010000045.1 GCA_021818125.1 Pseudomonadota bacterium
CGTAATGTTGCTGACCATGGCCCATACGGCCAGCATGCCGACGCCAATCACCGCCAGTAAGCTGACAAAAGTAGTCCAGACGGCAGTGACATCGACACCCCAGACCCGCAGCACGACAACCCAGACAATGAGCCAGAGAAACCAGGTGGTGATTCTCTGAAACATCACGCCATAGCCGCGTGACAAAGCCCGTCGCCTGCCGAGAAAGTCCATGAGACGCACAATTACATTGCCATACCAACGTAATATCAGATAGCTACCCGCCACAATCAGCAGGGTATACATCAACCGGTGTAATAACCATTCGGGGTCCGTCGTCAGCCCGTGGAAAATTATGCCCATACATCACTCCCCTCTGCTGTTGATTTTTACCATAACGTAGCGAACGCAGGCGGGCAAATCCGCGCGCTACGGGCGTAAGGCAACTCATTTGTCAGGGAACCAACAGAGAAAAGGCCTATCAGATAATTGCATGCCTCGCACGATACCGTAAATGGCGGCCCGATAGGCGACACAGGAGAGATCATGGCAGACACCCAGAATCCCGGCACCACCATGGGCGAGAAGGCTATCGCCGCCCGCATTCAACTGGCACGCGAACATCTGGATCGCTTGCGCGCCATCCTGAAGGAGCCCGGCCGCTGGGTATCTGTCTGGTTTTTGGCCTATGCTCTGCTGGGGGCGGTCTCCTCCGGGCTGCTGCCTATTCTCTTGCCTCTGATGATTGTCGCCCTCACCCATCATCTCAGTTGGGTTGCCTACGTCATGGGCGGATTCAACCTCGGACTGCTGACCTCACCCTTGTGGGGGAGCGTGGCCGACAGCAAACACCTGCATCGCCCCATTTTTTTCGGTGGCTTTCTGGTATTGCTGATGGCGCTGGCCGCCATGCCTTTTCTGCCGGGCATCCTCACCTGGAGCGGACTCTCGCTGCTCGCCGGCATGGGAACCTCCGCCGTGGCGACCATGGCCAGCCTGTTCATCGTCGAGTTCGACCCCCAAAATGAATGGGAACCTCGGCTGGGCTGGCTGCAAACTTTTAACGGCGGCGGGCAGGTCGGCGGACTTTTATTGGCCGGCATTTTCGTCAGCAATTTCAAAGTCGGTCTGATCTGCGCGGCCTTGGCATTGATTCCCGCTATCTGGCTGGGTGCCAGAGGCTTGCCCGCCGACGCCAAAAGTTATGACTGGACAGTGGAGATCGGTAATCATATGCGGCGCGAGTTGGACTGGCGTTTCCTCGCCAACTTCGGGCATCCGGAACTGCTGGGGGGTGACCTACTCCGGTTTTCGCATCACCTTTCTCTGCAGGGTGTGCGCCGGTTCGGCGATATGCTACCTACGCGTTTTGGCCGCTTTCTATTCTCCTGGTTTGCAGTAGCCTTTGGCGTAGCGGCGTTTTTCGCCTATTTCCCTGTGGCGATGCAAAAAGCATATAGCGTGGCTCCGGCACTGACCTCCAGCGTCTACGCCATGACCGCCGCCATAGCGTTGGTACTGTACTCCGTGGGTGGGCAGTTATCCGGGCGTTTTGGCGCCGGAAGGGTATATCGCTGGTCTTTGATGCTCCGCTTTTTGGGATTTGGTCTGCTACTGCTGGTATTTTTCCTGCCCATATCCCGGACGCTGATTGCCTTGGCAGGCTTCGTCCTGATTATTATCGCCTGGCCACTGCAGAGCATTTCCGGAACCACTCTGACAGCACGGCTCACGCCTTTCAGTCAGGGCGAGGCGATGGGACTTTTTAACGCCAGTGGCGCAGTGGCCACGGTGATGGGTACCTTTCTGGCCGGTCCGCTGGTACGGGTCATCGGCTACCCATCCCTGTCCGCCATAGCTCTGGTCGGCATCCTGCTCGGCTGGCTGACGGGGCATGGATTACAAACCCCCGACGCTGCGCCGGCCCTCCACGATGATTTTGCGGCGCAGAAAGCGCAGTCCTAGCGATTCCGCATGAAATCAGCCGTGCGCTGAAAGGCACCCTGCAGGTGGGCATAGAGTTCAGGCTCCATCTCTACCTCGTGGATGGCCCGAAGCATACAGGCCATCCACTGATCCCGTGCCTGATCGTCTACCGGGAAAGAGGCATGCCGTGCCCGTAAGCGTGGATGCCCGAAACGCTGCACGTACAGATCAGGCCCGCCCAGCCAGCCGGACAGAAACAAAAAAAGCTTCTCTCTGGACTCGGAAAGGTCTTTCGGGTGAATATCCCGCAGCGGAGTTTGCCACTGTGCCTCGCTATCCATCAGGTCATAAAACCGGTTGACCAGCTTGCGAACGGCCTCCTCACCACCAAGACGGACGTAGGGCGTACTTTCAGGTTCAAGCATCAATGGTCTTGCTCCAGATAGGTGTATAGAGGCCACAATGTTTATGATGCATGCTGCGCGGGTATGGCCCTTTTGCGCTTTATTAATGCCTGCGCTACAGTCAATCCGATACAACCTGCCCCGCAAGAGTATCTTCTTTGGACGTTATTCGGCAATGTCCCGGCTTCCGTCCATCGCACACAGGAAAACTTCATGCCCCTTGCACCGACAGCCGCATTCATCGATGGATGCTGGACAGACCTCAGGACGCGATTTGTGGTACGGAGCCCGGTCAATCAACAGATGCTCGCCGAAGTGTCCGATTGCGGAACTCGGGAGGCTGAAGCAGCGGTGCAGGCGGCAACGGTCGCTTTTGCAACCTGGCGTCAAACTACCGTCTACCAGCGCGCGGCCATTCTCAGCCGTTGGGCGGACCTCATCCAGATTCACGCAGAAGACCTCGCCCGTCTCATCACCTGGGAGATGGGCAAACCCATACGCCAGAGTCGTGCCGAAATCAAAACTGCGGTCGCCCTGGCGCGCTGGTACGCCGAAGAATGCAAACGCATCACCGGTGAAAGTATCCCCTCCCAGTTTCCAGGCAAGCGCTTACAGATCTGGAAAGTGCCGGTTGGTCCGGTATTCGCCATTACGCCGTGGAACAGCCCGGTCTCCATGGTTGTTCGCAAGATAGCGCCGGCTCTGGCAGCCGGCTGTACAGTCATCCTCAAGCCCGATGAGCAAACGCCGCTCTCCGCATTAAAACTTGCCGAACTCTGGGCGGAGGCGGAAGGACCCGCTGGCACTCTGCAGGTTCTCCCCAGCTCTGATCCCGCACCCCTGGCGGAATGGCTGATGGCGGACTCGCGCATAGCCAAGTTGAGTTTTACCGGTTCCACGGCGGTCGGGCAGAAGCTTTATGCGCAGGGATCGCCGACCATCAAACGGCTTTCTCTGGAGCTGGGCGGGCATGCTCCCGTGCTTATTTTTGCTGATGCGGACATCGACGCGGCGGTGGCCATGACCATCCATGCCAAATTCCGCTATGCCGGCCAGTCCTGTGTCGCCGCCAACCGCTTGTATGTGGATGATGCGATCCTGCCGGAGTTTACCGCACGCTACCTTGACGCTGTAAGTCACCTCAAGGTCGGAAACCCTTTTGCAGAGGACACTGACATCGGGCCGCTGGTTTCCGAAGCCGCTGTCCAGAAGTTCAAAGCGCAATTGCAGGATGCCCTGGACCGGGGTGCAAGACTTCTGTGCGGAGGGGATACACAAGGCCTGTGGTGCTCCCCGACCCTCCTCGCCGACCTCGATCCGCAGAGCCGTATATTCCACGAAGAAAGCTTCAGCCCTCTGCTGCCCATACAGGGGTTTCGCAGCGAAGCGGAAGCTGTCGCCCGCGCCAATGACACCCCCTATGGCCTGGCCGCTTATCTCTGGACCCGCGATCTCGGACGCGCATACCGCGTCGCGGAGGCGCTGCAATGCGGCATTGTCGGCGTCAATGACGGGTCTCCCGCCACCCCGCAAGCGCCTTTCGGCGGCAACAAGCTTTCTGGGCTGGGCGTCGAGGGCGGCAAATGGGGGTTGGAGGAATATTTGCAACCGCGTTATGTCTCCTTCCAACTGCCAGGATAATCGTCTATCCCCTGCCCGCCCAGGCAGGATATACTGCCAGATTCTTATCGCTTAATCAGGGGGTGCGGTCATGGAAACCAGTCTGCGTAATCATTTGAAGGGTAAAGTGGTTGAGATCGTCAAGGGTGGGGCGGTTTCGGAAGTCGAGGTGGAAACCTCCGCCGGTATAATCGCCTCCGTGATTACCACGCGGAGCGTGGAACGACTCGGGCTCAAGGTGGGTGACGAGGTTTTCGCGGTAATCAAGGCCAGCGAAGTAGGTATCGAAAAACCCTAACTGCTGTCACGGACCATCTGCCATTGCGGGTGGTTCATTGTTATTACGGGCTACGCCATGTTCTTCTCCCCGCAGGAAATTGCCGCACTCATCCAGGAAGATCAGCCTTTCCTGGACCTCACCACCCGGATGCTGGGCATTAGTGACAAAGCCGCTATCATGCGTTTTCACTGCCGTCAGGATATTACGGTCGCTGGTACGGAACTCGCCGTGAAGATATTGGACGCCTGCGGCCTTACCGTGACCGAAAGTCAGCCGTCGGGCGCATTGGTCGCAACAGGAACCACCCTGCTGGCTGCAGAAGGTTCCGCAAGTGCTGCCCACTCTGCCTGGAAAGTGGCGCAAAACGTGTTGGAGTACGCGTGTGGCATCGCGACCTACTCCGCGCAATTGGTACAGCAGGCGCGCCAGATCAATCCCCGAGTATCCGTGGTTGCGACGCGTAAGAATATTCCTGGAATACGGCGCTTTGCCGTCATGGCTGCTCTCGCAGGGGGAGTCATACCGCACCGGCTGGGCCTCTCGGAAAGTGTTCTGGTATTTGACCAGCACCTGGCCTTTTTAGGTGGTTTATCGCCTTTCTTGCAAGGGTTGGCACAATACCGGAGACAGGTTCCCTCCAGCAAGATCGTGGTGGAAGTGCAAAAGACGGATCACACCCTGACGGACGCTCTGGCTTTGGCTCAGGCCGGGGTCGCCGGGATTCAGTTTGATAAAATGGCGCCCGGACCTCTGGCTGAAATCGCCGCAAAGCTGCACGCCGTAGCGCCTGAGGTGACGTTGTTTGCCGCGGGCGGGATTACCCTTGCCAATATTCAGGCCTATGCAGCAACCGGTATGGACACCCTCGTAACCAGCGCCGTTTATCACGCCACACCAGCAGATATCGGTGTGGAGATTCGCCCCGTATAAGACCGTGACTCCTGCGCGTCAGGGGATTTTGATCAGCATGGGGCGCACCCCTTATCCCGCCTTGCGCAGCAGCCGTAAATCATAGCGGCCATCGCGCACCGCCTCTGCCATGTGGCCTATGGTTTGCTCACTGAACAATTCCAGCACCTTATTTTTTATGGGTGACCAAGCGTGGTGAGCGGGGCATGCGGTCTCATCGGCGCACCTGGCGAGACCCAAAACGCAACCTTCACCAAAAGGCCCCCCTTCAATACGCTTCACCATCTCCAGAAGTCCCGATTCCCGGATTCCCGGCGCCAGCAAAAAGCCACCGCCGCGCCCCTTGAACGACTGAAGTATGCCCTTCCCAGCCAATTCCTTGAGAATTTTCAACAGGTAGGGAGAGGGCACGTCATAGAGGTAAGCGGCCACATCCTGACTGCGAACACAGACATCTTCAGGCTGAGATGCCACGTACACTAAAGCCTGAAGCGCGTAGTCACAGGTTTTGCTCCACAACACGGCCTTGTCCCCCGCTTATCCCGCCTTGGCTACGGCGGGGCCGCCTAACAAGACGCCAGAGGGCATCTGGAGCACCTGAATCCCCTGCTCGCGCACAAAACGCGCTTCGTTCCGGGTCAGCGGTGCCTCTATCAGCGCCCAATGACGATCCGATGAGCGCTTCATGATCTGGCGGGCAAAATTGCGCTGCAACTGGTCATTGAAACGGCATCCGACAAAAAGAAAATGGCGCCCCGTGCGGATTTTTTGGACGATCTCCGGGATAGGCGTCTGAATGTCAATTTCCGTCAGCACTTCGACAAAATCCGTATCAGAAACGAGGTAATTATTGGCCGGACTTTGTGAGCCCCAAGGCTCATACAGTATCGTGTCCCATTGGGTGGCCACTGCAGCTGCGACCGGCTGGCCATCGGCATCCATGTATCCTGTCCAGTGGCCAAAATGCTCGGTCTGACTGAGTCCCTGGATACGTCCCCAGCGTGTACCCTGTTCGGCCAACGCCTTGGCCATACCGTTGTCGTACCAGAGATGGACGATCAACGGGAGTTTCCGAGCGGCCAGGTCGCGCTGCAAAGGATGGATCGGCGGATCCCCGGCAAAGGTTTTGTCCATCATGCCCACGAGGGTCTTGCGGTGCTTGAAGTTCTCGATATATTGCGCGGCCCCGGTGAGGTTGCGCCGGACCTTGTGAGGCACCACCACCTGGCTGCTGAGCACTTCCGCCAATGCCGGCAACTCGCTGGGCAGGGTGGCTCCGGCCTCCGGCAACAGGCCGGGACCGAGATACGGAATGATGCGCCCTTCCGCAAGGCCGCTGAAGATTTCCGAAAGATCCTTGTCCATGGTCATGCTTCCTTATGTAGCGAGGGAAAGAACCGCAGCCTTGATCTGTTCGATGACCGCTGGTTCGAGGCGAAAAATACCCCTTCCCCCGGAGAGCGATTCATAACCATTGGCAGAGTGTCTGCTCAGCGCATTGAACCAGTCCTGAGGACTGGTCCCGCTGGGACACTCGCCAATTTCCCGCACTCTGCCATCATTGGCAAAGCGCACATGAATCACGACGAGTGCTTGTTCCATAACGGTCTCCTTATAGACCAGAAGAAAAACCCAAAAGCTCGATGACGACATCTTCTTCGCCGATCATAGCCTGACAGGCCAGACGGGATTTACTGCCGACGCCAACGATGGTATCCAGGCGCTCATTTTCCAGACGCTGGATTTTCGACACGCTCTTCCGCCCTTCCTGGACGAAAATATGGCAGCTATCGCATTCGCCTTTGCCTTCGCACTTCAGGACCATAGGTTCACCGGCAGCGATCACCGCGGCGGCGAGACTGGCCCCCACGGGCATCTCGACGGTTTTACCACTGGGTTTAATGGTGATAATGGGCATTCAATCTTCTCCTCTATTAAAATGAACATAAAAACAACACACTAATAAATGGCGGCACCGGCACCCACATTGACGGATGCATCCTTCAAAGTTTCGATGATAAAGACGATTTCCTCTTCTCCCAGACGTGGGTGAAAAGGCAGGATCAGGGTGCGGTCGGACACCCGCACGGCGGTCGGACAGTGACCGCCGCCGCGCTCGCGATAATAGGATTGTGTATGCATGGGCAGGCAGTAAGAGGCCGCCTCGATACCTTGGGCGCGGAGATCGGTGACGATGGCATCCCGACTGCTGCGGCTGAACCGGGTACCGAGGTGTACTTCGTACACAAACCAGTGCACCGCGGTGGCATCCGGCCCATGGTAGGGATCCTTGATACCTTCAAAGGACTTCATGTGCTCAAAGTAAAGCGCTTCCACTTGCTGTCGGCGTTGCAAAATGCCGTCCAGACGGGCGAGCTGGACCAGCCCTATGGCGGCCTGAATATCGCTCATTTCTGCCTGCAGGGGTGGACGGGTAGGCGCCACCACCGAGCCCCGCTCACTGATGCCCCGCGCGCGGTATTGGCGCAGACGGCTGACGGTTTCGGTATCGTCCGTGACGATCATGGCACCTTCACCGCAGACCAGGGCAGAGGGCTGGGCAAAGGCAAAAATAGCGCTGTCCCCGAAGCTGCCGACCAGTTTGTCCTGATAACGGGAGCCGATGGCCTCCGTCGAATCTTCCAGCAGAATCAGGCCGTTTTCGTTGGCCATCCTGCGCAGCTCCTGCCAGAAGGCGGGATGCCCTTTGGTATTGCCGGCGAGAATCGCCCGGGTTTTCTCCGTGATCAGGGTCTCAGTCCCTTTGGGGGAGATCGTGCCGGAGTAGTAGTCGATATCCGCGAACACCGGCTGCACCCCGTACCACGCCAGGGCATGCCCAATCTGCCACCAGCTATAGGGCGAGAGGATGACTTCATCGCCCGCCCTGAGTTCGTAGGCACGCAGGCAAAGCATCAACGCCAGGGTGGGACTGGCGACGGCGACGGCGTAGCGCCGCCCGTGATAGGCAGCAAACGCCGCTTCAAAGGCCTCCACTTGTTCCCCGGCGCTGATGCGGGCGGAACGCAATACAGCCTCCACTGCCGCCAGCTCGCCGACGCTGATGTCCGGGTCAGAGAGGGGGATTCCGAGCGCAGTCATGTCGCACCCCGGTGCATGGCGAGCAGCAGGCCCGTTGCCGCCAGGGAATCTGAGGTGACCTTCCAGCAGTGGTCGCGGGTATCGAGCAGGTGCAGGTCAAAATATTCGCCGGTACGGAAAGGCTCGTCGCTGACATCACCGGCGGGACATTGGGTAATGGGCAGTCCGGGGAACCGCATGCGCAGAACGGGCAGGACGCTTTCGCCAGACCGGCAGGCATTCCGGCCCAGATCAAAAAGCACCGCGAGATCTTCGTCAGTGAGTCCCATCCTCTCAGCCCTCCAGGCGACGCGCTTCCACGGTAATAGGCAGGCGGGTATCACCGGGCATCTCCGGCAATTCCAGGCGCCAGCCGTTAGCCAGCGTCACCACCCCACCCCATAGTTCCGGCTTCTGGCACTCGGTAATGGGTTCCTCAAGGTCCTTCTTGGGCACATACGCTGTCAGTTCGCCAGCGGCATTTTTACGGATCATCACCTTCATGGGGTATTCCTTATTAGTGTGCACAAGAAATTGGGGTACCAGCCGTCATCGGCGGCATGTCCATCATGCCCAGCAGGATGCCCGGCAATACACGGAGCAAGCGTTCCACATCCTCCGACCGGTTCAGGCGTCCAAAGGAGAAACGCAGTGAGGACAGCACCGCCGTTTTAGAGAAGCCCATAGCCGTGAGCACATGGGAAGGTTCCTGCCCGCCAGCAGCACAGGCGGCACCGGCCGCAGCAGTAATGCCCTCCTGTCCCAGGCGATAGAGCACCTCTTCACCGTCGAGAGCAATAAACCCGACATTACTGGTATTGGGTAAACGTTCGGCTTCCTGTCCGTGGATACGCGCACAGGGCATGAAGGCCAACAGACCTTGTTCAAAATGATCACGCAGCCCCCGCAGATAATCTGCTTCGTGCCCGATATTGGTGAGCAGGCGGACGGCCGCCGCAAAGCCAATAATACCTGGGACGTTCTCGGTGCCGCCCCGCCGTCCCCGTTCCTGATGACCATGAAATAGCGCTGGTAAAGCAATGCCTTTGCGGACAAATAGCGCCCCCACCCCCTTGGGGCCATGAATTTTATGCGCGGAACAGGACAAAAAATCCACACCGGAAACTGCTGCATTCACAGACAGTTTGCCGAGCGCCTGGGTCGCATCCGTATGGAAAAAAGCCCCTGCGTCATGCGCAATGGCCGCCGCTTCAACAACGGGAAAGAGCACACCCGTTTCATTGTTTGCCCACATGAGGGAAACCAGGGCGGTATCCGGACGCAAGGCAGCGCGCAGGTCTTCCAGGTCCAGCCGTCCCTCTTCATCCACCGGCAGGTAACTCACCTCTATCCCGAGGCGCTCCAGATGCTGGCACATGAGCAATACCGAAGGGTGTTCCACCTGGCTGGTGATGAGGTGGCGTTTGCCTTTAGTCAGGGAGAGCGCGCCCAGGATCGCCGTATGATTGCTCTCCGTCGCGCCACTGGTAAAAATCAGCTCCGCGGGTGACGCACCCAACAATTTGGCCACCGCGACCCGCGCCTCACCCAACGCTTTCTTGACGCTTACGCCCGCTTCGGAGGCGCTGGACGGATTGGCATATTCCGTGGACAAATAGGGCAACATGGCGTCCAGTGCCGCCGGTGCCAAGGCCGTTGTCGCATTATTATCGAGATAAATGCTGCGCGTTATGCTCATGGCCTCTGCTCTCCGATGGGTAATATTTCCTCTTCCAGACAACCCACCACCATACCGTTGGCAAACTCCACTAGGTAGAGGGGCGTGTTGCTCTCTTCATGATGTCCTACCCGCACGATTTCTCCCGGACTGTCCTTGGCTACTAGCAAGGCCCCTTCGGCCTCCCCCGGATAAGTCCCGTCATTAAAAATATCATCGCCAGCCAATACCCTGAGGCCCCAATCAAATCGGGGAGGACGCAGATCCATCATGAGATTTTCTCCTCCTGACTCGGATTGTATTCGATCAGTTCCAGTTCACGGCCCTTCATACCGACCAGATGACCACGTTCATAAAAATCCACGCCATAAATATAAAATTGTTGCAAATAGGTGCCGATACTGATGACAAAACCGACATCGCCTTTTGTAACAATCACCTCGCCAATTTCGGCGCCGGTGAATGTACCGTCATTTTTCACATGCTTGCGGGAACGGACTTTATCGCCATAATTGAACTCGGGTTCTGCGCCCAACTCCACCGTTGCACTGTCTCTGCTCATTCCGGCCATATCCCACCCTCCCCTGGCAATCGTTGTCTGGAAAGCATATCGCCTTTCCCCAAGCGTTCCGCGGCGCAACGACGCACCTCATAATCCTCATCCGCCAACAGACCGATTACCGCTTCCTGGCTCCCGCGCGCGGCCACCTCGTAGCGGATGCGCCAATCCGCATCGTCAACCAGTGTGGAAAGGATCGACACCGGTACACGTTCAATGGCATCCAGACGGACCCCGGGATCATCGTCCTGCAGCATTTTGACCAGAGCATCCACGCCGATGCGTTTGGCCACAACCCGCCGGACCTCCACATCGGCATCATGCATCATGAGCGGCAACAGGCCTTTGGGCAGACGACGCACTACCTCCAGACGTACGTAATAATCCGCATCGTGCATCATGGCCGACAGGTTACGGTCATCCAGCCGCGCGGCAACCCGGATACGCACTTCCCGATGCGGATCGTTGATCATCCGCAGCAGATAGCGTTGCGGGAGCCTTTGCGCTACCGCCCAGCGCACGGTTTCGTCGGGATCGTTCATCAGTGCGGGCAGATGAAAAATATCCGCATAACGTGCGGCACAAGCCCGCACCTCAAAGTAGCCGTGTTGCAGATAATCCTTGGCGATCTGCGGATTCCAGCGAAAAAAGCGGTCCACCCTTTTAGCGTAGCGATCATGCATGCAGGCATGCAGCGGTTCACAGCGCAGACCAGAAATTCCGCGCTCGGAACAAGCCTCACAGACGACAGCATTCCCCTGCCAGTCAATGGCCTCATCGGGATCACTCATCTTCGCCTTCCTCTTTTTTTAGCAGGACTTCCAGCAACACCCGGGCCTGAATTTTATCCGTCGGATCCAGGTCAATGAGTTTGTCCATGATTTTTCTGCCCGTAGCCAGATAACCGAGGCGTAAATGCAGGTAACCATAGGCTTTCAGCACGAACATATAAAAGCGTGCCCGCGGCGCATCAAAGTTGCC
>JAKAFG010000046.1 GCA_021818125.1 Pseudomonadota bacterium
TCCACAGGGACTGGTTCCAAGACATAAGGGTGGCTACGGCGATTCCTTCCCGCGCGCAGTAATGCTTGGTGGAAAGGCCGCTCGCCTGAAATCCGTCTACTTGTTGCCGCCAATAAGCGGCCTTCTCGTCCTTCGTCATAGCCATCCCTCCTCGCTGAACGCGGATCAGGATCGGCCAGGTCAGAAAATTGGGGAAGGTGGGTTGCTTAAGCGCTTACGGTGGATCGGTGGTGCAACCATCACCGGCCACATCAGGCGCTGAGAAAAAATCCCAGCGGAAACGTATAAATCAGTGGTATATCTGTGCAGATTCCGATGAGTCATTACATGATGCAAGTCGTTTTATCTAAACTGCACTGACTAGCTAAGCGATCTATGTTGACGCATGATTCGACCGCCATGGTCTTGCATCATGGTATAACTATCCGCGGCGCTGTACTAAGAGCTATTTTCTCGAAACGGCATCACCATCTTGCCACAGCGGCTCTTGGATACCATAATATGTTCAGTCAATTAGGATTAGCATGTGGTTTCAACCTGAGGGTGACGCGATTGCGTCGTATTTTCGTGGGGTCTACCAAGTGCATAGCGTCCGCATCTGTGGTTCTTGGCGATATTTGGGTGTGACCAGCTCTTACGGGTAGCAAGCGCCATTCAAGTTGGATGGGTATTTTACGACTCGTTGCAAAGAACACTATTCAGATTGAGGGATTCTGATGAGATTTTGTCTGGAGAGTGGTTTGACCGACAGAAATAGGATCACGACAGATGTATATGCACCAAAAAAATACCATATTTTAGTGCCACTATTATAATGAGGCAATCATGAAGCATCTGCTTATAATTATTACAACTCTGGATAGAGACAATTGGACTACTATTGTGGACATTTTTGATAAAGCTAAGGTTGCTTCGAAAGATTACCAGGTAGAGATAGTATTGACCGGAGATTCCGGAATAATAGCGGCGGCACCGGAAGCTACTGCTGCATTAGGTGAATGGCGTTTATCAAAAATATATGAATCCATGAGATCTGCAAAATCATCTGGTATAAAAATAAGCATTTGTGAACGGGCCATAGAATGGTGTGGTGTTAACAATAAGATTATCCCTGAAATAGATAGTATATTGAGTAGCTCATCCATTTTAGGGCGGGCGACCGCAAACACGTATGTTACTTATTTTTGATTGAATCGTGATTAAGCTTTTGTGTGCATTATATCTGAACATACCGTGCCACATGTATTTCGCGAGCATTTGACCTATTTTTGGCCGCCATCGATACAAGCTATTGTAACTGCGGCAGTAGATCCGTGAACTGTTTCTGGCTTATAAGACCGGTTATGAGGCCCAATTTCCTCTCCTTGGTCATATAAATAACATCTGGAAGGTCGTTGACACCTATTTTTTGTAAAAAGTCATCATTATTTTCTATTTTTTTTGTTAATTCGATTGTTTTATGAGACGCCAATCCTATTGCGACTATCGCACGCGGCAGGTGGGCTGGCTTGCCGGTTTTCATGCTATCACCAATCCGCTGTTCGACTCTCTGTAATTTTTCCACGGGATCTTTCGCCTGCAAAATGGCGACTGCCTCCGGCATGCTGCTAGGTTTTATCATGGCAACTGGAACATAGCGAACCGTTAGTTTCCCTTCATTAATGAGGGGTGCTTCTGTGGTATATATAAGGTGGCAAACTGGACAGTTCGTATCCGTAAAGTCGTATATTATTGGTCCATGACTACCTTTCTGGATAAAGGTTAATTGTTTCCCCATCTGGTCCCAAAGCTCGCGATTCGTCATTTTTGCTTGCGCGGAAGTAATATCTGATGATGCCGTAGTGTGCGCAGAACTTTTCTGTAGATCGGATTCTGATGATGTTTTCTTCGCGCAAGCGAAGAGGAGCATTGCAACGCCAAACATCAAGAATAGTCGAGCAATAAATACAAGCAGGGTTCTAACCATTTTCATTCCTGTTATCGATTGTCAAAGGAATAATGTAAATTTTCGGTAGCGGTTTGCAGGAAGGGGGCAATATTGTTAGGCTAACGTGGTATAAAACAGATTATTTCTCACTATAGACGCACACAATTATTAGAAGATCATATACTATTTCCAGATAGCGAATCACGTGACATATTTCATTGGTAACAACAAAATAACATTATATGATTAATTGTGCGCTCCATTATCATGTTAAGTAGTTGAGTATACTTTAACAGATCTTTTTCCGCAAAAAGAAGGTGCTCCTATACAGGTAACTCCAGAGGAGGTGTTTTTCACCGTGTTTCGGGCTTCCTTCTTTGCACAGGCGGAGGCAAACAAAACGATACCAATCATGATCAGTACTCTCATTGGTGTGGATTGTGTAAGTGATGTTGTTGGCATGCCTATGTCCTTCTAGAGAAAGAGTAAATACACAATAATTGGCTTTCCAGGCCATTTGCTGATGCCGCCTGCGGACTAGAGAATTAAGGCTATCAAAAAATTCGCGTGCGCCCAAGTAGCCAATGAATGAGTTTGTGATAGACCAACGATGCTCCGAGGGTCATTTTTCTTATGTTCTCCATCGAGCCCCTTCCTACCCGTGCTCTACAGAACTCTCTCACATGTACGCATATAGTTTGTGAAGGTTTAAAGTAGGTATTATGCGGAGGGTTGACAAGAATGTCGATAGTGGAGGACGTTTTGTCTACCCTTGCCTCGGCGTAGATGGCCCTGGTCCAATGGCATGATCCCCACGGTCGGTTTATTTCCTGCCACCATCGCGGAAAACTGAACTTGGAATATTGCGTCTTCTATCTCACCAGTTGTCAGCAGCGGATGTAAATTGATACAGGGCAGCGATTGAAAGTTGATACACCGGGTTGAGAAGATCGGCGTATTTGAGGCGCCGGTGATCACGAACGAGGTGTATATGGAAATCGAGGTATTAAGGAAACACGGTTTCAGCCTGCGGCGGATAGCGGCGGAGGTGGGATGTGCGGTAAACACGGTGCGCAGCCACCTGTCGGCGGAGCAGAAGCCGAAATACGAGCGGCAGAAGAAGCGGGCTAGCAAGCTATCGTCTTATGAAGCGTACCTGCGGGAACGGCAAGCGGCAGCACATCCCCACTGGATACCGGCCACGGTGCTGCACCGGGAGATTGCCGCCCAGGGTTATGCCGGCGGGATGAGTCAACTGCGTCGCTTTCTGCGCGGGGTCAAGCCCGCGCTGCCCGACGATCCGGTGATGCGTTTCGAGACGGCACCGGGTGAGCAGGTGCAAGTGGACTGGGTAGAATTCCGCAAGGGAAACCATCCCCTCTATGCTTTCTGCGCCACACTCGGCTATAGCCGGGCGAGTTACGTCGAGTTTGTCAGCGATATGAAAGTGGGCACCTTGATCGACTGCCACCAGCGCGCCTTTGGTGCCTTGGGTGGGGTTCCCCGGCGTATCCTGTATGACAACATGAAGACCGTCGTCCTGGAACGCGACGTCGATGGTCCGGGAATGCACCGTTACCACGCTGGATTTCTCGACTATGCCAAGCACTGCGGATTCGTCATCAAACTGTGTCGCCCTTATCGTGCGCGTACCAAAGGCAAGGTCGAACGCTTCAATGGCTACCTGCGCCGCTCTTTCTACGTACCGCTGGCGGCCAAGTTCAAGCAGGCTGGCCTGCAGCTGGATGTCGTCACCGCCAACACCGAGGTCCGGCACTGGCTGAGGGAAGTCGCCCACGAACGCATTCACGGCACGACCCAGGTGAAACCGGTGGAGCGTCTGTACGAAGAGCGGGTTTATCTCCAGGCCATTCCGGCGACTTGGCGAGGCGACATCGCGGCGGCCCGACCCAGGGAAACGGCGCCGCCTTCAGGCGCAGTGGAAGCTGCCCGATCGGCGGCGGTCATGGAACGAATCGAAGCCGCGACACCGGCACAACATCCGCTGGCGGTGTATGAGCAATTACTCGCGCAATGCGGTGCAGGGATCGGGGTGGCGCCATGAACCTTCAGCACGAAAGGATGCTGTCGCTGTGTGAGACGTTGAACCTGCCCTTCACCGCCCAAGGCTACGCGGGCGCCAGCCAGGCGGCGGCCGAAAAGGAAATGGCCTATAGCGACTTCCTGGAAGGGCTTCTGAAGAGTGAAGTGGCCGGCAGGCAAGTACGAAAACAAAGTATGCTGACCCGTCTGGCGGGTTTCCCGGCCATCAAAACGCTGGACGACTTCGATTACTCCTTCGCCACCGGGATTAAAAAGAGCCAGATCGACGAGTTGGCGGGACTGGGCTTTGTGGAGCGCCACGAGAACGTGGTCCTGATTGGCCCTTCCGGTGTTGGCAAGACGCACCTGGCCATCGCGCTGGGCTATCGGGCCGCACAGGCGGGTATCAAGACCCGGTTCACCACCGCCGCCGATCTGTTACTGACCTTGTCCGCCGCGCATGCCCAGAACCAGTTAAAGACGGTGATGCATCGGGCCATTAGCGCCTACCGATTGCTGATCATCGACGAAATCGGCTACCTGCCGATGAGCCGGGAACAAGCCAATCTGTTCTTCCAGGTGATTGCCGCCCGCTACGAGCGGGGCTCGCTGATCGTGACCAGCAACCTGCCGTTTGGCCAGTGGGATGCGACCTTTGCCCAGGATGCCACGCTGACGGCTGCATTGCTGGATCGCCTCCTGCACCATGCGCGTATTGTGCCGATTGCTGGAGAAAGTTATCGGCTCAAGCATCAGCGTCAGGCCGGTATGGTTCAACACAGAAAGGAGGACGCCACCGATTAAATACCGCGTGAAAAGGGCTATCCCTTCGATGCGGCCTTCAGACGGCCCTCCGAGGCGCTCCCTCCACGCAAAATCAGAATTGGGGGTGTATCAGTTTTAAATCGCTGTTCGAAGGAAAAATGTGTCAGTTTTAAATCGCCGTTGACACCAGTGAAGCTCTCCATTATGGATAACGTATCTCCTAATCCGATACGCCTTTGCTCCGTTGGATACTTCTGCGCTTTCCAACGCTCAATCGCTTAGACAACCCACCAAGACGGATATACCGCGAGGTGTATCCTGTGCCGTGCCTGCGTATCTGGGTTATGTGAATGCCTGCAAACGAATATCGGGATCATGGTCGCGCTCAGCAGTCGTTTGGGTGGGATTCGCGTTTGTCGAGTGGCCGTAGCATGGCAAGGCGTGCTTCCAGGGACTTGACCATCGCGGCGAATTGTGGGAAAATTTCCCACAATATCATATCGCGGCGAGGAGTTGCTCCCTGTCGTTTGTTAATAAACATCTTTTTGAAATGAGCACACCATGTACCCAGGCAAATACATCGTTCCATCATGTTGGCACTCGGTCTGACGGCCCCGATCACGTCTTGGGCCGGAGGGATGCTGCTGCATCTCAGGAACCAGGCCGAACACTCTCCCACTGCCTTGCAGCAATTGAAACAGCAGGCCTACACCGGGAACCGGATTGCCCAGTATTATCTGGGGGCCCTCTATGACCCGGGCCTGAAACTCGGACGCGTAGAACCCGCCAACTGGAATCAGGCGCTTTACTGGTATCAGAATGCCGCCCTGTCGAAAAATGATCCGATCACCTGCTATCCCAATAAGGCCGTGGCTCATACACCTGCCCAGATGACCGCCTGGTGGCGCACAGAGGCGGAGGAAAACCTGAAGGGTAACGACAACGACAACGGACATTGCTAGAAACACCGGATCTTCTGAACCTTCCGATAAAGCGGTTCAGTACTCGGATCTGATCGGAAGTTTCAGGCTTCTATTCGGGCTGGCGATAATCCGATCGTGTAGGTTGGGTTTGAAGAGAATATCGCGCTGGCATGGAGGCTTTGCCCCGTTAAGAAAACCAACGCAGAAACGCTGCGGCAGTGAGGGCGGTGATACCTAGACCGAAGTCCAAACCCAAGATCCGGCGCAGCGTCGTTCTAGACCACCCACGTTCAAAGCGTAGGTAGACCACCCCGAGGATGATGCCTATGGCCGCGCAAGCCATTTTGAGAAACAGGGCTGCCAAGGCGATCCCATGAATGTCGGGCAAGCGGCCATCATAGAAATAGCTGGTAGCCCCAAAGAGGATACCGGTTACCCCCTGGCTTATCCATCCCAAAGTGATAACCCACACCAGCACTTTCTGCACACCAGAAGGACGGCGCGCCAGCAGAAACGCCGCCGCCCCCCCACCTACGATAGCCACGGCTCCCAGGTTGTGCAACGCTTGGATGCAAGCATAGAGCAGTAGTTGGGAGCTGAAGAAAAAACCCGACATTTTATTTGACCGTAACCATAATGCACCGGTTGACCCCGATGAGAACATGGGCCGCGGTAGCTTCTTTGATGCAAATCGCATGGATACCAGGCGCCAACGTGCCTATGGTGAAATTTCCTTTCAACTCATGGCTTAAGCCAGCCATACGGTTGTCGACATAAACATGGATATGGTTGCCGTGGGGAGCCAAGGTAGCATCATAGGATAAGACTACGGGGGTATCGGCGCTGAGCTGTGTCCCATTGGCGGGGGCAAGAATCTTGATGTATTTTTCCCCGGATGCCGTAGTGTCGTTTCCTTCAACTGCTTTGCCCATATTGTTCGTGGCTGGCTGCACTGGGCGTTCAGCCGCCGCGGCGACCGGCGTCATTGCCGAGCCTAGCGTTGCGGCGGCAAGTATCCATAGGATGTGAGAACCGTTTGTATTCATAAAACACCTCCAGTGCCACTAAACCAACAATAAAATGGGGGCTGCGCTTCATCACGTCTTTCGACCCATACTCCTCTATTTTGCATTCTAAGTATAGCCATAATATGGACGCATTTAGTTTTTTAGGCAGACGCTTTTTTCACTTGTCGGTTCTCAGTCGCTGAGATCAGGCGGTATGTATTATTGATCTCGTGGTTCCCAGCCGAGTAAAACCGATGGGTTGGTCTTAGCGCGTCCCGCATGATGCGATTGAACACGCCATCAAAGTTTTCGCCTGGTCTTTCCAACACATGTTTCCGATCTTGGCAGGGGAGGCATCGTCTGATGCATCGAGCGTTCCGTCAAGATCTGGATCTTGGTGGATACGGGGTAGTGTCCACAGCCATTTCTGTGGGGATATGACACTTCTCAGAATAGACGGCAGATAGAACGCCCTTGTTTTGGTTTTATCATCAGTGCCGTTGCAGAGTTAGATGCTGGCTGACCAGGAACAAGCAACAAAGTTTTCCATGGCAAACCGTGGGCCGGCCAGGGAACAACAGCGACAAAACGAACCAATATTAATACACAATTACTTATTGATTAATTGCTTAGTCAACATGAACATATCCATGACGATGGCGAGCCAGCTGATATCTCGCAGGACGACTCTTGCTGTAATAGTTGTTTTCTTGCATCATACACATTACCTTGTGACCCATAGTCTGACGAAGATTTTGAAATGAGAAGCATATTTATAGTAATTTTTGCTATGCTGGGCGGCGGCGTAGGTTACCTTCTTCGCCCAGCAGTCCCACTCATCGGACAACTACCTTTCAATATCGTCATGGCGGATGGGAAAAATCTTCACGGGTTGGCGCGCCTCGCGCAGCCTTATGCACAACAGTCTTTGGAGTGTGTGATAGCTGGTGCCTTGGTTGGCGGCATGCTTGGGTTGATTACTGCGTACCTCTATAATTTGATACAAGCGGGTGGAGCGGATGGTGACAGGCATCCACGTACTCCGCCGGGGTCGTAAACATAAATATATCGCTTTGAGTGGGTTTGTAGATGTGGCATGCGGTTGAAGTAGCGGTTCCGTATTAATCAGCCCAGACATCCATCGGAGCAGTCAGCTAGTGGGGTGCATTTATATCATACCGGTCGCGCTCTTCCAGAGGCCTCCGCCACATGCTCATATATCGAAAGCGTTATTGCAAGGGTAGAATGCCCAAGCCAGGTTTTCACCACTGCAACCGGAATACCCGCACGAAGTTGGCGCGTCGCGAACGTGTGGCGCAATACATGTGGACCCTTGTTCCGTTTTACTAAGCCCAAACTCGCAAAAGTCGTGGACACGATGTAATACACGCCACTGCGTGAGAGGGCCCCACCCATTGCATCGCAAAACACCAGCGCCGGCGAGCCCGTACATCGCTTTTGCACGCGCAAGAAAGTTTCTCTGGCTTCGAGAAAGAGCAGCAATTCCTGCTGGATGACGGGTCCAAGCGGCACCTCTCGTTCCCGATCCCCCTTGCCAATCACTCGAATCACCGGTATGTCCGAATCTAAATGTAAATCCGCCACCCGCAATTGAATGGCCTCGTGCTCGCGAAGTCCAGTGAAGTAAAGCAATCGAGCGATCTGTCGGGCACGCAGTGTTTGAAAAGACAGAGGGGTGTCTAGCCCTAACACCTGAGTAACTTCCAGAAAACGTTGTTCTTCATCCTCGAATAGAATTACCGGCAACCGTTTTTGTATTCGTGCAGACGATCTTCTGGCGCGCCTGTCGCTAATCACCCCGCGGGATGGATTATCTTCGATAGCGCCATATTCTACAAGACCATCAAAAAATCTAGTAAGTGCTGATAATGCCGTATTTGTGGTACTTATACTCCAGTTTCTGTCTTTCTTCACTTTATCAAAATATGCGTTTATTACGCTTCTTGTCACATCATTCCAGGAAATCGCGTTTTCTGAAATCCAAGTGTAAAACATGGATATATGCCAAAAATACACGTTTATCGACCCTTCGGAGAGATCGCCGAGTATCTGTAGAATATCGCTGTCGTCCAAGTTTTCAAGATTCATGAGTTCTCGCGATAATCACAACCAGTGACAGGCACCAATCCTAGCAGTATCACGAAAATCGACCTCTCCGGGAGGAGTGGCATGCCAAGATCTTTGCCGGTGGACATAACACTAGACAAAATATGCTATTTTGTCTAGTGGCATTGGTGGCAACCCGTGATGGCAACTTCTTACGCCATTGACACAGCAGCAAACAGCGGGAAATATTTTATACAGTAAGAATTCTTTATAATAGATATGGCTCGTATGTGATACTATACTGACACATCCACGGGAATAGATGGAGAGCATGTTATGCAATCAAACAGGAACAACACGGACGAAGCAACAAATGCACCACAATCTTCAGAAGTCAGAGAACAGATGGAATACGGAACAATCCCGGAATCTCCGATGAAAAATAGAAAAGTCACAACGGTAATCAGTGGTGAAGAGTACATAGATTATGTGGTTCTCTGTGAAATTATTGATTTTGGGAAAAAGCTTTCAGCCAGAGACATTGATGATCGCATGGTACGTCTGGCCCTACGCTTGCTCAAGCATGAGGTTGATCAGCTTCGTAAAAAAACAGGAAGAATCTTTATTGCCGCCAGAGACGTGGAGAAAAGGCATGAAACCTTAAAGTAGAGAGCGACCGTCACTGTAATGACGATTATCGGTGTAGCATTATTCCAGTGAGTCTTACGTTGGTGTCAACCACGCCACACAAGATATTGTACGGTTGTCAACGAAACATATGAAAGCCCACAATGTCGATCCGACGGGATTATTCCGTGTCCCGCCAGTCACTGAAAGAGGCTTTTTGACAGGAAACACGCCGTGCATTTGTCTGGATACACGGTATCCATCATGTTGGTGCTCGGTCTGATGGCCCTGATCATAATCTTAGGCTTGGAGGGGACACTGCCAATCTCGGGAGTCTGGCCAGGCTCTGATGTGGATCAGAGACAAATGTGGCCGTAAGGCAATTAAACATTCTTTGAACCCAGGCCTGATATGATACCAATATCTTTGTTCTTCATTTTACATGCGGCAGCGGGAGTTCCTGTTATCTCTCGAGATTGGCGGTGGTCAGCGTGCTCTTTGACAGATGCGCCGCACCCCCTCTTCAGAGCGCTTCTTCTAACGGTCTGCTCAAAACACCGCGCAATGCCTCTCGTATAATCAACTGATGACAAATTTTACCAGGATATTAATTATCCAGTTACTTAATGTTCGCTCCATTTCCGGAAGATGACCAAGGGTGGCAAAACAATCTGCTAATTACCATCGATTAGCGGTTCTTGTCCCCTCTTAAAAACCATTGTGGCCTGCGGACAAACTGACCTATTCTGGTAAATAAAATATGGGCCGCTACTTTAAAATTCGGAGGAATACGGGTTACTCTGGCAATAAAGTGGCCAAATATGACCATAGCTAGGGCTGGAATACAAAAGAACGCAATGACCCCCCATTCCCACAGCAATGGAAACGTTTTGTTGCTGGATGGTGTGGCTTGCTCCACTAGTGATGGGGGTTGCCATTCCTTCTGTTCATTGACATCTGTTCTGGCAGGTAACAGCCTGCCGGCACGTGTTTCTGAGAGCATTCGAGCAACGTTGGTGATGTTCTCTAAATCCATGTAGGTGGTGGTTACCGGCCATCCCCGCCATACCTTGATTTCCATATCGCCGCTTTCTTTCCAGCGTGCCGTGACAGGGCCGTGCTCCACGTCGCCAACTATGCTGCTGGGCTGTCCATATTTGTACTCAACCATGGTGATAATATTCTGGACCTGTCTGGTATCATTGAAGCTGGGGAACTTGTACTCGGCGACGGCGAAACGGTTGTGTTTGGTATATTTAACAGAAAACATGCTCGCCCCTTGTAGTTGGGGTAACTGCCCGTTTAACCGGTAGGTGTCGAACCATTGCTGGGGGCCGTTCGGAATAAGGGGGAGCCCTGCTTTCTGTAAAGCGGGAGTCAGGGTAGCGCGCGTCGCGCCTTGTAAAGGAACACCGAAGAGCATGAGCGGTACGGCCATCGCGCCTCCGGCCCAGATCCATAGCAATACGGCCACGATGAAACGACCCACTATCACTGCTTCCCCTCCGCCCGCCGATATATCCGCATGATCCACACCCACGAAGTAGCACCCATACCATTCACGCCCTGCATTATAATCCTAACACCTTCATTGAAGGCAACTTGGTGAGATCTCCGCTGCATCTCCTGCAACACCAGATTTACGGTAGACACAGGCAGTTACAGTGGCGGATCGGCAAATGTCCAATTCCCATGGGAGTGCCACATGGAACGAAAAGCTCTACGGTACGGCGGGATGAACGAGACGACTACCATGGAGGGGACTGCTGATCTATCCACACGAAGAGTCGGGGTTGTCCACCCTGGTTTCGGGGTATTGGACGATCTCGCGAAAACTGCGGATGTCTCCTTGGCCTTAAAATCGCGCTGAATCAGAAGAATGATCAGCCACTCAGGGCATCTAGATGGCCCGTATGGATTCTTGTCATGGGATTCTGTGGATTGGGGATCATGGAAAATGATGCGCGGGGTGTAATTCCTTCGGTTGTTGAGAGATCGTCTAGTGAATCCAGTGTGAACCGGTT
>JAKAFG010000047.1 GCA_021818125.1 Pseudomonadota bacterium
TGCCAATATGATTTTTGTTTCCCTGCTGACGACGGTGCTCTTTCTCGGTGGCTGGTATGCGCCGATCAATACGCCGGTGCTCACCTGGATTCCCGGAATAGTCTGGTTGTTGCTAAAAACGGCTTTCTTGCTCTACGTGTTTTTATGGATTCGCGCCACTTTTCCCCGTTATCGCTATGACCAGATCATGCGTTTGGGCTGGAAAGTGTTTATCCCGGTGACGATCGCCTGGATTGTCGTGGTCGGCGTTGCTCTGGAAACGCCCTTGCGTGCCATTTTGCGCTGAGGAGAACAATATGCAGTTTCGCCCCAAGCAATGGTTTAACACCTTTTTCCTGACCGAGATGCTGCGCGGCATGCAACTCACTGGTCGTTATTTTTTTGCGCGAAAAATTACTGTGCAATACCCCGAAGAGCAGACGCCGCAATCGCCGCGTTTCCGGGGCCTGCACGCCTTGCGTCGCTATGAGAACGGCGAGGAACGCTGCATTGCCTGCAAGCTCTGTGAGGCCGTGTGTCCGGCGCTGGCCATTACTATCGAAAGCGATGTCCGCAGCGATGGCACACGGCGGACGACGCGCTATGATATTGATCTCAGTAAGTGCATTTTTTGCGGACTTTGTGAAGAGTCCTGTCCGGTGGACTCCATCGTCGAAAGCCGGGTGCTGTCTTATCATGGCGAAACTCGCAGCGACCTGATATATACCAAAGACATGCTGCTGGCTAATGGCGATCGCCTGAAAGTGGAGCTGGCTGCCGATCGCGATGCTGATCGCGCTTATCGCTGACGGAGAATGGATGCCATGCTGCCAGTAACCACGATCCTGTTTTATATTTTCTCCGCCATACTGCTGGGTTCCGCAACCCTCGTGGTAACGGCGCGTAACCCGGTGTACGCGACCTTGTATCTGGTGCTGGCGTTTTTTAATGCGGCAGCCCTGTTCATCTTGCTGGGAGCAGAATTCCTGGGGTTGATCCTGATCCTGGTCTACGTGGGCGCGGTGATGGTGCTTTTCCTCTTTGTGGTGATGATGCTGGATATCAACCTGGCGCGTCTCAAAGAAGGCTTTCTCGGTTATCTGCCATTAGGTCTGGCTATTGCTATCCTTGGTGTGCTGGAATTGGCGGTGGTTTTCTGGACTTCTCCGCTGGGTCATATTCCTGCACCCGCAGCCATACCGGCCAATGCCGATAATACGCGGGCACTGGGGGTTCTTCTTTATACAAAATATCTGTATCCATTTGAAATAGCTGCAGTTATTCTGCTGGTGGCTATTGTTGCCGCCATCGCTCTGACCTTGCGGCGCCGGATGGGTACCAAAACCCAGAATATTGGTGCACAGATGGCCGTGCGCGCCAAAGATCGGGTGCATCTGGTGGATTTGCGGGAGCCTAAATCATGAGTGCTGGACAACCGACCCTGGCGGCCTATCTGATTCTCGGGGCGATTCTTTTTTCTATCGGCGTGGTTGGCATTTTCCTCAATCGCAAGAATGTCATCATTCTGCTGATGGCTATTGAATTGCTGCTGCTGGCGGTGAATATCAACCTGGTCGCATTTTCCCATTATCTCGGCAATCTCGACGGACAGGTGTTTGTATTTTTTATTCTCACCGTGGCGGCTGCCGAAGCGGCCATTGGCCTGGCGATACTGGTTGTGTACTTCCGTAATCGCCATAGCATTAATGTGGATGATATCGACGAGTTGAGGGGTTGATATGTGGGTTTTTGACTGGTTAAACGCCTTTCCCCCTCTCGCCGTGTATCTGGCCATTCCATTGGCGCCGCTGGCGGGCTCCCTGATGGCCGGTTTCTGGGGCTGGAAGCTCCGGGGACAGGCGCATTGGGCGCCGATCACTGGGGTGGTTATCGCCCTCTATCTGTCTTTAGCGGTGCTTTGGCAGGCCAGTCACGGCATCACCTTTTACGGGAATGTCTATACCTGGGCGATATTGGGACATCTTCCGGTATCTATTGGTTTTGATATCGACAGCCTGACGGCACTGATGCTGGTCATTGTGACCTTTGTATCTCTGTGTGTGCATCTTTATACCATTGGTTATATGCACGGTGATCCGGGTTACGCGCGTTTCTTCAGTTATATAGCCTTGTTCACGTTCAGCATGATCATGCTGGTGATGAGCAATAATTTTCTCCAGATCTTTTTTGGCTGGGAGGCTGTGGGTCTGGTTTCGTATCTGCTCATCGGTTTCTGGTTCCAGCGGGAAAGTGCCAATGTCGCGGCACTCAAGGCTTTCATTGTTAACCGTGTTGGCGATTTTGGCTTTTTGATCGGGATTGCGGCTATATACCACTATTGCGGCAGTCTGGATTACCGCACGGTATTCGCGGCCATACCCCATCTGGTGGGGCAGACGTTAGAAATCATCCCCGGTCATCCCTGGAGTGTGTTGACTTGGATTGCTTTGCTCCTGTTTATCGGTGCCATGGGTAAATCGGCGCAGGTGCCTTTGCATGTCTGGCTGCCGGAATCCATGGAGGGTCCGACCCCTATTTCCGCCCTGATCCATGCGGCGACCATGGTCACTGCGGGTATTTTTATGGTCGCGCGGATGTCGCCGATTTATGAACAGTCAGCGACGGCCCTTACCGTGGTGCTGATCATCGGCGCGGTGACCGCGCTCTTTATGGGACTCATCGGTCTGGTGCAGAACGACATCAAGCGCATCATTGCTTACTCGACCCTTTCCCAGTTGGGTTACATGACCGCGGCACTGGGCGCTTCCGCTTTTTCTGCGGCAATTTTCCACCTGATGACCCACGCCTTTTTTAAGGCCTTGTTATTCCTGGCAGCGGGCTCGGTGATTCATGCAATGGCTAACGAGCAGGATATCCGCAAAATGGGTGGACTGCGCAAGGCTATGCCCATCACCTATATCACCTTCCTGATTGGCAGTCTGGCGTTATCGGGCATTCCGCCCTTCGCCGGTTTCTTCAGTAAGGATCTCATCATTGAGGCTGTGGGACTCTCTACCCTGCCCGGAGCCGGTTGGGCGGAGTTCATGCTGGTGGTAGGTGCCTTCGTCACCGCGCTCTATACTTTCCGGATGTTTTTTCTCGTCTTCCATGGTACCCCGCGTATGGACGAGCACACCCGCTCACATCTGCATGAGTCACCTTTGGTGATTACGATTCCCCTGATCGCGCTGGCGATTCCGGCGATGTACGCAGGCTGGGCCTATATCGGTCCTATCGGTTTCGGACACTTCCTCGACTCTTCGCTGGTGATTGCCCCGCAGCTAAATACCGTTGGGGAGATCAGCACTCATTGGCAAGATACCGGAGAGTTCCTGCTGCACGGTTTGCGGGCCGCGCCGTTTTGGCTGGCACTTTCTGGTATTGCCGTTGCCACCTGGTTCTACTGGTTACGTCCGGGTCTGCCAGTGGCACTGACCCGATTCCTCAGCCCCTTTATTTGGGTGCTGGAGAGAAAATACGGTTTTGATGCTTTCAACCAGACGGTTCTGGTGCGTGGCGTCTTACAACTTGGTCGTTTGTTCTGGCATGTGGGCGATGAGCGTCTCATCGACGGTATCATGGTCAACGGTACTGCCCGTGAGATCGGTAAGACGGCATCGTCGTGGCGGCGTGTCCAAACGGGCTATATCTACCACTACGCTTTTGCGATGATTATCGGGTTGATTCTACTCATGACTTATTTCGTGGTCTGGAGGGGGTAAGGTATGGTGCATTCATCCCTCCTCAGTTATGCCATCTGGGTGCCAATCATTGGCGGTCTGCTGGTCCTCGCGGTGGGCGATCGCCGTGCCGAGGCCGCGCGCTGGCTGGCGCTGCTGGTGTCTCTCGCTGCCTTCGCCGTGACCATTCCACTCTTCACCGGGTTTGATCCCCGTACGGCGGCGATGCAGTTCAGCGAGCGGGTTGCCTGGATTCCCTCCTTGAACATCTTTTATCACCTGGGCATCGACGGGATTTCCCTGTGGTTTATTCTGCTCACCAGTTTCCTGACGGTGCTGGTGGTCATTAGTTCCTGGCGGAATGTGAAAGAGCGGGTGGCACAATTCATGGCAGCCTTCCTGATCATGGAAGGCATGATGATTGGTGTCTTCTGCGCGCTGGATGCCATTCTGTTCTATGTGTTCTGGGAAGCCATGCTCATCCCCATGTTCCTGATTATCGGGGTCTGGGGTGGTCCGCGACGGGTCTACGCGACCATTAAGTTCTTTCTGTATACCTTCCTGGGATCGGTGCTGATGCTGGTGGCGCTGCTCTACCTATACTACCATAGCAACAGCAGCTTCTGTTTGCTGGTGTTTCAGAAAACCCCTCTGGGAATGACCGCGCAGGTTCTCATCTTCCTGGCCTTTTTCCTCGCCTTTGCGGTGAAAATTCCCATGTGGCCGATGCATACCTGGTTGCCCGACGCCCATGTGGAGGCGCCGACGGCGGGGTCCGTTATCCTTGCGGCGGTGATGCTCAAGATGGGTGCCTACGGTTTCCTGCGTCTGAGCCTGCCCATTGTGCCCGACGCCAGTCATAAGTTGGCCTGGCTGATGATGCTCTTGTCCCTCATCGCGATCATTTACGTCGCGCTGGTGGCCATTGTGCAGGAAGATATGAAGAAGCTGATAGCTTATTCCTCTATTGCTCACATGGGTTTCGTGACTCTGGGCTTTTTCGTGTTCGATAGTGTGGCGATTGAGGGCAGTATCATTCAAATGTTGTCTCATGGTTTTATCAGTGCGGCCATGTTCCTCTGCGTTGGGGTGCTCTATGACCGGATGCACACCCGTAACATTAAAGCCTACGGTGGTGTGGCCAATGTCATGCCGATTTTTGCGGCGCTGATGATGCTCTTTGCCATGGGTAATGTCGGCCTGCCGGGCACTTCCGGTTTTGTCGGCGAGTTTATGGTGGTGCTTGGGGCCTATCAGGTGAGCCCCTGGGCGGCGATTCTGGCGGCCACCGGCCTGATTACCGGCGCCAGTTATACCCTCTGGCTCTTCAAGCGGGCGATTTTTGGCAGCGTTACCCATCCCGAAGTGGCCGGGCTGAAAGACCTTGATGGTCGGGAAATGTTTGTATTGGGTACCCTGGCGGCTTTTACCCTGCTACTGGGGCTCTGGCCAGCGCCCTTCCTCAATATCGTGCACAGCTCGGTACAGCATCTGGTAACTCAGGTGTCTCTCTCCAAGATTCCGGCGTAAAGGACTTTGCCTATGAATTCATTCCTTATGCACTGGACTTTCGCCATACCGGAAATCTGGGTACTGACGATGGCCTGCGTGGTTTTGCTGACGGACTTATTCTGGGGCGATCGTCTGCGTGATCTTGCAGTGGTGCTGACGGTGCTGACCCTGATCGGTGCCGTCGTGCTGACCATTTTTGAGATGGGGCAGAGCGGTACAGCCTTTGCCGGTCTCTTCGTTCTCGACCCCTTCACCAATGTCGCGGAGTTGTTCAGCTATCTCGCTGTACTGATGGTGGTGCTCTATTCCAGGCGCTACCTCGTGGATCGTGGCATTTATCGGGGCGAAGTGTTCGTGCTGCTGCTCTTTGCTTTACTGGGCATCATGGTGATGGTCTCGGGCGGCAGCCTGCTCAGCATTTATCTCGGGCTGGAACTGCTGGCGCTGAGCCAGTACGCCCTGGTCGCCTTTTATCGCGACAGTGTGGTGGCGACGGAAGCCGGGTTGAAGTATTTCGTCCTCGGCGCTCTGGCCTCCGGAATGCTGCTCTACGGTATGTCGCTTCTCTACGGTCTGACGGGGACCCTGGATGTGCGGAATATTGCCGGCGCGTTGGTGAATGTGACTGCGAGTAATCTGGTACTGGTCTTCGCCATTGTGTTTATTGTCGCCGGTATTGCCTTCAAACTGGGCGCGGCACCTTTTCATATGTGGTTACCCGACGTCTATCAGGGCGCGCCCACGGTGGTGACAGCCTTCCTCGCCTCGGCACCAAAAATTGGCGCCTTCGCCCTGATCATCCGTCTGCTGGTAGACGGTGGCTACGGAATGCTGGAATCCTGGCAGCAAATTTTTGTCGCGCTGAGCCTGGTGTCTCTGGTGGTCGGTAATGTGATCGCTATTGCCCAGCAGAATATTAAGCGGATGCTGGCATATTCCACCGTCGGTCACGTCGGATTCCTGTCGCTGGGCATTGTTGCGGGCACCGAGGCCGGACTGGCCAGTGCGTTTTTCTATACCGTGGTCTATGTGCTGATGTCCCTGGCCGGTTTTGGCATGATTATGCTGCTCAGCCGGGCGGGTTTTGAGGCGGAACGTATTGATGACTTCAAGGGCCTGGCGCAGCGCAAGCCCTGGTATGCCTTCCTGATGCTGATCATCATGTTCTCCATGGCTGGGGTACCGCCGACGGTGGGTTTTTATGCCAAATTGGCGGTGTTTCAGGCCGTGATTGCCGCCGGCTATGTCTGGCTTGCGGTGATCGGCGTACTGCTGGCGGTGATCGGGGCATTTTATTATCTGCGTGTGGTCAAAGTGATGTACTTTGACAAAGCGGATGCCGAGACGGGGATTATCGTGCGCGACGACTTGGCCAGTACCGCCCTCAGCATCAACAGCCTGGCGTTATTGGTATTGGGTATTCTGCCGGGGCCGTTGATGGCCTTTTGCTTCTACGCCATGCAGGGAGTGATCTGATGAGTATGCAAGACTGGGTGCTAGCCTATATCGCACTGGCTTTTATCGCGGCTAATCTGCCGTGGCTGAGTAATCGCCTGTTCTTTTTCCGTGCCGCAGCCGGTGACAAAGCGTTGCAGTGGTATCTGCTTGAGTGGCTGGTAATGTATCTCATCGTCGGCATCATCGGTATGGGTATGGAGCGTAGTCTGGATGGTCAGATCCACGATCAGGGTTGGGAGTTTTATGTGGTTGCCCTGTGCATGTTCACCGTTTTTGCCATCCCGGGCTTTATCTGGCGCTTTAATGTACTGCCGATGTTGCGCAGATCTTGACGTATAGCCCGCTAGTCGGTACATTTGCGGGCTGCAGGCGCGTAGCTCAGGGGGAGAGCGCTACCTTGACACGGTAGAGGTCGGCGGTTCGAAACCGCCCGCGCCTACCAAATCCCGCACCAGAGGGGCAATGCTCGCTGGTGCTTTTTCTTTGGAGGGGCTATGCCAGATATCCAGTTGCCGGACGGTAGTCGTCGTCAGTTCGCAGAGCCTGTGAGCGGGTTGGCGTTGGCGCGCACGATCGGCAGCGGGCTGGCTAAGGCCGCGGTAGCCATGCGGGTCAACGGCACCCTCAAAGACCTTTCGACGGTGCTGGATCAGGACGCTGAAGTGGCGATTATCACCCGCGACAGCACAGACGGTCTGGAGGTGCTCCGCCATTCGACCGCGCATTTGCTGGCACAGGCGGTGCAGTCCCTCTATCCAGAAGCCCAGGTCACCATCGGACCGGTCATTGATAACGGTTTCTACTATGACTTTGCCTTCCCGCGTGGTTTCACGCCAGAAGATCTGGAAGCCATTGAAGAGCGGATGCGCGCGCTGGTCAAAGAAAATCTCCCGGTGCAACGCGAGCTGCTCTCCCGCGAAGATGCCATAGCCCTCTTTGAAAAAATGGGCGAGGACTATAAGGTTGAAATCATCCGCGCCATTCCGGAAGGCGAGTCGTTGAGTTTGTACCGGCAGGGGGATTTCGTGGACTTGTGCCGCGGTCCTCATGTGCCATCGACCGGTGCTCTGGGGGCATTCAAATTGCAGCGGGTAGCGGGTGCCTACTGGCGCGGTGACTCTCGTAACCCCATGTTGCAGCGCATTTATGGTACTGCCTGGGCGCAGCAAAAAGATCTTGACGCCTATCTTCAGCAACTGGCGGAGGCCGAAAAGCGGGATCACCGACGTATCGGCACAGAACTGGAACTGTTCTCCATTCAGGAAGATGCCGGCGGTGGGCTGGTGTTCTGGCATCCCATGGGTGCACGAGTCCGTCGCACCATTGAGGATTTCTGGCGCAGTGCCCATGTCGATGCGGGTTACGATCTGCTCTATACGCCGCATATTGCCCATGAACAGTTGTGGTATACCTCCGGGCACAAGGACTTTTACGCCGAATCCATGTTTGATCCGATGCAGGATGAGGGGCAGCCTTACCAGCTCAAACCCATGAATTGCCCTTTTCATATCCTGATTTACAAGGACAAGCTGCATTCCTACCGGGATCTGCCGATTCGCTGGGCAGAATTGGGCACGGTCTACCGCCACGAAATGTCGGGCGCCCTGCATGGCTTGATGCGGGTGCGGGGCTTTACCCAGGATGATGCCCACGTCTTTTGTCGGCCAGACCAGATAGAAGCGGAGATTGGTGCGGTGTTGGCGCTGGTCCGGAAAATTCTTGGCACCTTCGGCTTCAGCCAATATGAAATCAATCTGTCCACCCGCCCTGAGCACTCGGTGGGCAGTGACGAGATTTGGGACGTTGCCACCCAGGCCTTGCGCAATGCCTTGGAGCGCGCGGGCCTGGACTATCAGGTGGACGCGGGTGGCGGTGCCTTCTATGGCCCTAAAATCGATCTGAAGATTCAGGACGCCATCGGCCGTAAGTGGCAGTGCAGTACCGTACAACTCGATTTTAATCTGCCGGAGCGCTTCGCCATGGAATATGTGGCGGAAGACGGCACGCGTAAGGTGCCCATCATGGTGCATCGCGCCATCTTCGGCTCCATCGAACGTTTCTTCGGTGTGCTCATTGAGCATTATGAGGGTAAGTTCCCGGTCTGGCTCGCTCCGGTGCAAGCCGTAGTGCTGCCCATCAGCGAGCATTACTCGGAATACGCCGAGTCGGTAAGTGACGTATTAGTGAAACGCGGCATCCGGGCAGAAACGGACTTGAGAAACGAGAAGATAGGTTATAAGATACGCGCCCATACTTTGCGTAGGGTGCCCTATCTGTTGGTGGTCGGGGAACGGGAAAAAGAAGCGGGCACGGTGGCGGTGCGGGATCGAAATGGCCAGGATCTCGGCACCCTTACCATAGACGCTGTGGGTGCCGCTCTGCAGAAAATGGATCGGGAGCGGGTTAACACCCTGGAGTGGCAAGGCTAGCGAGGAGGATAAGGCGATCGCGACAGAGAAAGAAGTGAATATCAATCGGGAAATTACCGCAGCGCGGGTCCGGTTGATAGGTGTCGAGGGAGAACAGTTAGGTGTGTTATCCTTTATGGAAGCCATCGCTGCTGCAGAGGAAGCCGAACTGGATCTCGTCGAGATCGCTCCGCAAGCCGATCCTCCCGTATGCCGGATCATGGACTACGGAAAGTTTCGTTTTCAGGAAAGCAAACGCCAGCATGACGCAAAACGTCGGCAGAAACAGACACAGGTGAAGGAAATTAAATTTCGCCCCCGTACGGATGATGCCGACTACCAGATCAAGTTGCGCAATATTTTGCGTTTTATTGAAGATGGAGATCGTGCAAAAATTACGTTGCGCTTTCGCGGTCGTGAAATGTCGCATCCCGAATTGGGCATGGAAGTGCTTAACCGGGTTGAAAAAGATTTAACAGAAGTGGGTGTGGTTGAACAACGGCCACGCATGGAAGGGCGACAAATGGTGATGATTGTCGCGCCGCGGAAAAAATAGGAGACCATCGTGCCAAAAATGAAAACCAATCGTGGGGCGGCCAAGCGCTTTAAGCGTACCGGCTCCGGTAAATTTAAGCATCGTCAGGCTTTTTTGAACCACATTCTGACGAGTAAGACGACCAAGCGGAAGCGCCACCTGCGCCATACCTTGGTTACTTCGGGTAGCGATCAGGCCGCATTGCGGCGCATGCTTCCCTACGGTTGATGATAGAGGAACAGTACCATGTCTAGAGTAAAACGTGGCGTAACCGCCCACGCCCGTCACAAGAAAGTTTTGGCCCGTGCGAAGGGCTTCCGTGGTCAGCGCAAGAGCAATTATCGCATCGCCCATCAGGCGGTGATGAAAGCGCTGACCTATGAGTATCGTGATCGCCGAACCAAAAAGCGCGATTTTCGCAGTTTGTGGATTGTGCGTATCAATGCAGCGGCGCGTTCTGAGGGCGTGACCTACAGCCGTTTCATGAATGGCCTGTTGCGCGCGGGTATCCAGCTCGACCGCAAGGTGCTGGCGGATATAGCCGTGCGTGACAAGGCGGCCTTCTCCCGTCTCGTCGAGGTAGTCAAAGGCCAGTTGGCAGCTTGACGGTGGCGAAGGCTATGGCGATGTCTTTGCAATCCATAGCCTCCGTCGCGGCGGCCGCCCGAGAGATCGCGGCGGCTTCCGACCTCAATACCCTGGAACAGATCCGCCTGCAATGGCTCGGTAAGAAGGGTGTTCTTACCCAGGCCATGCAGCAACTCGGGCAGTTGTCGCCCGAAGCGCGGCGGGAAGCCGGGCAGTTGCTCAATGAGCGCAAGTCCGAGGTGCAGTCGCTTCTGCAGGAACGCAAGGCAGGGCTCGAAGCAGCGGTTATTCAGGCACGCCTGCGGCAGGAACGGCTGGACGTGACGCTGCCGGGGCGGCGGGAAGCATGCGGCAGTGCGCATCCTATTCGCCAGACTCTGGAGTGGATCGAACATTATTTCTCCGGGCTGGGTTTTGAAACCAGCGATGGTCCCGAAATAGAGGACGATTACCACAATTTTGCTGCGCTCAATATTCCGGAAGATCACCCGGCGCGGGCGATGCATGATACTTTTTATCTGGATGCGACGCGTCTCTTGCGTACCCAAACCTCGACGGTCCAGATTCGGTTTCTAGAAACTCACCAGCCCCCACTCCGTATGATCGCCACCGGTCGAGTGTACCGGCGCGACTCCGATGTCACCCACACGCCGATGTTCCATCAGGTCGAGGGCCTGTTGCTCGACGAGCATGCCAGTTTCGCCGACTTGCGCGGTTTATTAGCGGACTTCCTCCAGGAATTTTTCGCAAAGCCTGATCTCCCGGTACGCTTCCGTCCCTCCTACTTCCCCTTCACGGAGCCTTCCGCTGAAATTGATATCGGCTGCGTAATCTGCGGTGGATCCGGCTGCCGGGTTTGCAAGCAGACCGGTTGGCTGGAGGTGTTGGGATGCGGCATGGTGCATCCGGCGGTGTTGGCGGGTGCCGGTGTCGATGGTGAGCGCTTCAGCGGCTTCGCCTTCGGGATGGGCGTCGAACGCCTCACCATGCTGCGTTACGGAGTGAATGATCTGCGTCTCTTCTTCGAGAACGATCTGCGCTTCCTCAAACAGTTTTCCTGAGGGCTTACCATGCGCGTCAGTATACAATGGCTTCGTGAATTATTAGACACCCCCTGGGATACGGAGGAAATTG
>JAKAFG010000048.1 GCA_021818125.1 Pseudomonadota bacterium
ACTTGGTCGCCCCCTCGCCATCGCGCACCACAGCCTGCGCCAGCCACTGCGCCACGGCCGTGATGGCGTCTCTCAGGCTTACATAGCGGGGATCCGTCGCTAAAAAGACAGGCGGCAGCGCCGCCTGTCCCGTCGCCATCAGGATGCAGGCATCGTTGGTAGAGGTATCGCCATCCACCGTAATGCGGTTGAAGGACTGTGCCATGGCCTCTTGCAGGCACTGCTGCAAGGCCGTCCCATGCAAAGGGGCATCGGTGGCGATATAGGCCAGCATCGTGGCCATATCCGGGCGGATCATCCCCGATCCCTTGGCCATACCGGTTACCGTGATCGTAACACCATCCAGTTCCACCTGGCGGGAACAGGCCTTGGCGATGGTATCCGTGGTCATGATCGCTGCCGCAGCCGCCTCCCATTGATTCTCCGCCAGTTGCCCGGCCATGGCCGGCAACACCGCCGTGATTTTCTCTGCCAGCGCCACCGGCTCGCCGATCACCCCGGTGGAAAAGGGCAGCACCGCCCCGGGCGCACAACCCAACTGCTCGGCCACCACCCGACAACTCGCCTCTGCCGCCTGCAAACCGGTCGCACCCGTACCCGCATTGGCATTGCCCGTATTGATCACCAGCGCCCGCACGCCGGGGCCGCCTGCCAAGTGACGCTGCGCTACCAGCACGGGCGCAGCACAAAAGCGGTTGCGGGTAAAAACACCCGCCACCTGGGACCCTTCCGCGAGATGGATCAGGGTCAGATCACGACGCTTCGCATAGCGAATGCCCGCCTCCGCCACGCTCAGGCGAACCCCCGCTATGGGCAGGATATTCCGGGGAGGGTGGAGACCGACGGCCATACGTTTTCCTTATTGCAAACGCCCATGACAATGCTTGTATTTTTTACCGGAACCGCAAGGACACGGCTGATTCCGCCCCACCTTGTCATCATTGACTACGGGACTGTGACCGGCCTCCTGTTCGCCAATGATTCCCAGCCCCGCCAACGCAAGGCCCGCATCTTCAACCGCCGGCGCTGCGGCCGCCGCGAAATCAGGATGGGAGAACTGCAAATGCTGTGGCTGGGCGGCACGGGCGATAGCATCCCAATCCATCGGCTCTGCCGGCCCCGGACTCACATGCAGTCGGGACAAGGTACTCATCACCTCTTCGCGCAACTGGTCCAGCATGGTGTTGAACATGACCAGAGACTCCCGCTTGTACTCCTGCTTGGGATTCTTCTGGGCATATCCACGCAGATGAATGCCTTCGCGGAGATGGTCCATGCTCGCCAGATGATCCTTCCAGTGACTGTCCAGAACCTGCAGCAGGATGGACTTCTCAAAGTGACGGGCCATTTCACTGCCCATGAGCGCTTCCTTGGCCGCATAGGCAGACAACACCATCTCCATGATCCGCTCGCGCAAAGCGGCGTGGGCGAGGCCTTTATCCTGCTCCAGCCATTGCCCGACCGGGACCTGCAGACCAAAAACCCGCTCCAGTGCCGATTCCAGGCCAGGCATATCCCAGCGCTCTTCCATAACGCCTTCAGGCGCAGTGTCGGCCAGCACCGCGTCGAGGACGTCATCACGCAGCGCCTGGATTTCCGAACTGACGTCATCCGCATCCATGAAGGCATTACGCTGCTGATAGATGATCCGGCGCTGCTCATTGGCCACGTCATCGTATTCCAGCAACTGTTTGCGGATATCGAAGTTGCGACTTTCCACCTTGCGCTGGGCATTCTCGATGGACTTGGTCACCCAGGGATGCTCAATCGCCTCACCTTCCTTCATCCCCAGCTTCTGCATCAGGCCGCCCAGCCGGTCGCTGCCGAAAATGCGCATCAGCGGGTCTTCCAGGGAAAGGTAAAAACGGGTGGTCCCGGGGTCGCCCTGGCGAGCGGAGCGCCCCCGCAACTGGTTGTCTACCCGCCGCGATTCATGACGTTCGGTGCCGACAATATGGAGTCCGCCCGCCGTTATCACCGCATCATGCAGCCCCTGCCAACCATCCTTAAGTGAATCGATCCGTTGTGTTTTTTCCTCTTCTTCCAGATCCGGATTGGCCAGCACCATATCCACCTGATGCCCGACATTGCCGCCCAACACGATGTCGGTACCACGCCCCGCCATGTTGGTAGCGATGGTCACCATTCCGGGTTTGCCGGCCTGGGCAATGATCTCGGCCTCGCGCTGATGCTGCTTGGCGTTCAGCACTTCATGGGGAATCCGTGCCTGCTTGAGCTGGTGGGATAGGAATTCGTTATGCTCGATAGAGGTGGTGCCCACCAGTACCGGCTGGCCCCGCTGCTGACAGTCGCGGATATCCTCAACAATAGCCGTCCACTTTTCCTGGCTGGTGCGATAGATGAGATCGGCAAAGTCCGTCCGCCTCATCGGCTTATGAGTCGGTATCATCACCACTTCCAGCCCGTAAATCTGGTTCAGCTCAAAGGCCTCGGTGTCTGCAGTACCCGTCATGCCCGAAAGCTTTTCATACATACGGAAATAATTCTGGAAGGTGATGGAGGCCAGGGTCTGGTTTTCATTCTGAACGGCCACCCCTTCCTTGGCTTCCACCGCCTGATGCAGACCATCGGACCAGCGCCGCCCGGACATCATGCGTCCGGTGAATTCATCAACAATGCAGACCTCTCCGTCGCGGACGATATAATCCGTCTCCCGCCGGTAGATCACATGGGCACGTAGCGCCTGATTGAGGTGATGGACCAGGGTAACATTAGCCAGATCATAGAGATTGCCGTCACTCAGCAGGCCGCTTTCCGCCATCAGGCGTTCCGCCTTTTCGATCCCCTCTTCCGTGAGCATCACCTGCCGGGCCTTCTCATCGACCGTATAGTCCTCATCGACCACAAAATTTCCGACGAGTTTGTCCACCCGGTAGTAAAGGTCGGTATTCTCTTCAGTGGGACCGCTGATAATCAGCGGAGTACGTGCCTCATCGATAAGGATGGAGTCCACTTCGTCGATGATGGCGTAGTGAAGACCGCGCTGCACCCGGTCGGCCGGAGAAAACGCCATGTTATCGCGCAGATAATCGAAACCGAACTCGTTATTGGTGCCGTAGGTGATGTCAGCAGCATAAGCGGCGCGGCGCTCCTCGCTGGAAAGATCCGAGATGATGGTACCCACGCTCAGGCCCAGAAAGCCGTGAATCTTACCGACCCACTGAGCATCGCGGCTGGCCAGATAGTCATTGACCGTCACTACATGCACGCCCTTACCCTGCAGGGCGTTGAGGTAGGCGGGCAAGGTCGCGACGAGAGTCTTGCCCTCACCGGTACGCATTTCCGCAATTTTACCTTCATGCAGCATGCAGCCACCGATCAGTTGCACGTCGTACTGGCGCATGCCCATCACCCGCTGAGTCACCTCACGCACCACCGCAAACGCCTCGGGCAATAAGGCGTCGAGTGATTCGCCCTGGGCCACCCGCTCTTTAAAGCGCATGGTCTGCCCGGCGAGGGCGGCATCGTCCATGGCCTTGTAGCGACCTTCCAGGGCATTGATCTGCGCCACGACGGCACGGGCCTTCTTGATCAGGCGGTCATTGCGACTGCCAACGACATGGCGGATGATAGTTCCAAACATGAGCACGCAAGCCTAGGTAAAAAATATCGAGCAGGGTAGCATGAAAGCCTATGGATGATAAACGACGATACACCTGGCGCCCCATGACGCAAAATCCTTCAGGGCCGATCGGAGAGGTCTGCCGTCGCGGGTCACTACTGCGTGAGCGTCAAATGGACTGGAACGCGTTACTCTCACTGGAAGCACAGGACCATACCTGGCTGGTTGATTGGTCCGGGGGGGTGCTGAGTGTGCTCTGTCAGAGCCCGGTATGGATTTCATGGCTACGAAAAAATGAGAAAAACATACTGAAACAATGGAATAATCGCTTCCCGAAAACTCCGGCGCAGCAAATCACCGCCTCGGTGCGGCCGTGGTCATACCGGCTGCCGCAACCGGCCAAAATCCCGAAAGCGCCTCACATTTCAGCAGAGGCAGCCCAAGCGCTGCGGGCAGAGACCGATCAGATGCCACAAGCCATAGCCGTCGCGCTTAAGCGCCTGGCAGCCACTCTCGACAGCCTTCAGGCGGAGGCTGTCGCCAGTGCCTCAGCAAAGGAAAATGGCGCGCGCCTCTCGGAGTAATCCACAAACTCCCAGGCATCCTGACGGAGAAGCAGCGCCCGCAGCAAATTGTTGTTGAGGGCATGCCCTGCCTTGTGACCAGAAAAATGCCCAACCAGCGGGTGGCCAAGCAGATAGAGATCGCCGATGGAGTCAAGCACCTTGTGGCGCACAAACTCGTTGGTGTAACGCAGACCTTCTTCATTGAGCACGCGGTAATCATCGACCACAATGGCGTTATCGAGATTGCCACCGAGGGCGAGCCCCATGCGCCGCAACGTCTCGACTTCGCGCATAAAGCCGAAGGTACGCGCACGTGCCACTTCCTTAAGATAAGAGGTCCGCGCGAAATCCACAGTCACTTCCTGACTGCCATTTTTCATCACGGGATGATCGAAATCGATGGTAAAGCTCACCTTAAAACCTTCAAAGGGCTCCAATTGCACCCAACGATCACCATCTTCTGCCTTGAGGGGCTTGGTGATGCGGATAAAACGCTTCGGTGTATTTTGCTCTTCGATCCCAGCGCACTGGATGAGGAATACAAAGGGCGCAGCGCTGCCATCCATGATCGGCACTTCCGGCCCGTCGAGATCTACATAGGCATTATCAATACCCAGACCCGCCAGGGCCGACATCAGATGCTCAATAGTACCGACCCGTATCTGACCATCGCCGATATTGGTAGACAGGCGGGTATCCACCACGTGCAGAGGGTCGGCCTTGATCCAGGCGCCACCCTCGATATCGCTGCGGTGGAAAACGATCCCGGTGTTTACCGGCGCCGGACGCAGGCCGATATACACCTTCTTGCCACTGTGCAAGCCGATACCGGTGCCCCAGATCATATTTTTGAGTGTGCGCTGACGGATCATGTTCCCTTTCGCGACCTCAGGGATCGCCCTCCCGCTATAATGCGTGTGGCCTACTTTACAACTTTTGTTGTCTCTATACAACTAACCGACTGGTCAGGCAGTGTACAGCGACCCGCCACCCTTGACAATATTCCGTTGACATTTATTAACACATGCGTTGACTGCCTTTTTTAGCAGGTAGGCGCGGCGCATCGCCCCAAGGCGCATCTGGTTATGTATAATCCAACGGATCGGGCGACCGCACTACCGCGGTCGTACCAAAACAAGCTTCTCCAATACAAGGACGTATATCATGGCGACCCCCAGCAGCAAAAAAACTCTGATGACCCTTTACTCCGGCAACGATTGTGTTTTTGCGCACCGCGTCCGCTTCGTTCTGGAGGAAAAGGCCATGGAGTACCAGACCATCGACGTTGATCTCGCCAATAAGCCAGAAGATCTCGCGGAACTCAACCCCTACAATCAGGTGCCTACCCTGGTAGATCGTGATCTGGCCATCCATGAATCCGTCCTCATTATGGAGTATCTGGATGAGCGTTTTCCGCACCCCCCGTTGATTCCGGTGGACCCCATCTCCCGCGCCAAGGTGCGCCTGGGTCTCTTACGTTTCGACCGCGACTGGTTCGCACCGCTCTTCCAGTCGGGCTACAGTACCGAGCAGGTCAAAACGGCTAAAGAGCAGATCCGCAGCACCCTTGCCGGACTGAGCGGCATCTTCGGCCAGCAGCGCTACCTCTTCGGCGACGAACTCTCGGTGCTCGACTGCGCCATCGCTCCGCTGCTGTGGCGCCTGCCGGTTCTGGAAATCGGCCTGCCTGCGGCAGCCCGCGCGACCCAGGAGTATATGGATCGCCTCTTCAACATGGAGAGTTTCAAACGCAGTCTGACGCCCGCCGAGAAGGCCATGCGCTGACATGGTCGTCGACCTCGCCCGCTTCCAGAGTCTGCCGGAGGGCCTCTTTGCACGCTGCGCCCGCGATCCCGGCGGAACCGTTGCCCTGCAACGGCAGGGCAACGTTTTTCAGCCGATGACCGCAGCGGCCTTCGCAGGGCATGTAAGGGCAAGGGCGCGGGGACTTCTGCATTTGGGTGTACGCCGGGGCGAGCGGGTCATTCTGATGGCACCCAACTCCCTGGATTGGGCGATCATGGATTTTGCCATCCTCAGCGTTGGCGCCATTACCGTTCCCCTCTACCCGACGTTCAGCCCGCGCGAGATTCACTATGTGCTGGGCGACAGCGGCGCCGGACTGATGCTGTTGGAAGGCGCTGGTGAGTGGCATCGCATGGGGGGCGAGGGCTGGGGCGTGCCCGGTGATCGTATCCTGCTGCGCGATGCGGCCGCCGCGCAGAACGTCGGACTGCGCCACTGGGCGGCGCTGGAGAGCGACGGCGCGGCCATACCCGATACCAGGTTGGAAGAACATCTGGCGGCATTGCAGCGTCAGCAAACCGCAACCATCGTGTACACCTCCGGGACGACGGGCTGGCCCAAGGGTGTCATGCTCAGTCACGGCAACATCCTGAGTAATATCGAAGGGTTCGTTCCGTTGGTGCCACTGCATGCCGGACAACGCCTGCTCTCCATTCTACCCCTCTCCCATGTTTTTGAACGGGGCACGGGGCACTTCGGCGCCTACCTGCTGGGGCTGGAGGTCGCCTACGCGGAGCGCCCGGACACCGTCCTCCGCGATATGGAGGCCTCTCATCCGGACATTATGATCGCCGTGCCGCGGGTCTTCCAACTGCTCTATAGCCGGGTACGACGGGGCATCGAAGATCGACCGGGTCTGCTCGGTCGTTTTCTGCGTCGAGGGGCGGGGATTGATCAAGGGGGCCGCCCGGCGGCACGCTGGCAGCGCTCCATCACCCGCCGCCTGCTGGTCAGCAATCTTCGCAAGAAACTGGGTGGGCGCTTGCGTTTCTTCGTCTCTGGAGGCGCTCCACTGGATGCTGAAATTGCCCGGTTTTTTATTGAGTTGGGGCTACCTGTCATTGAGGGCTACGGCATGACCGAGGCGAGCCCGGTGATCGCCGCCAATCCTCTGGAAGCCATTCGCCCAGGAACCGTGGGGCAGTTCCTGCCCAATCTGGAAGGACGTATCGCTGCTGATGGCGAAATCCTGGTGCGTGGCCCATCCGTCATGCTGGGCTACTGGAACAACGAGAGTGCCACGCGCGAGACGCTGGTAGATGGCTGGTTGCACACCGGCGACGTGGGCAGCCTGGACCCGGACGGTTATCTGCATATCAGCGACCGCAAGAAAGACCTGATCGTGAATTCCGCCGGTGAGAACATCCCGCCGCAGAAAATTGAGTTGCGACTGATGGCGCAAGCGCTGATCGACCAGGCCGTCGTCTTCGGCGATCGCATGCCCTATCTCATGGCCCTTATTTTTCCCAATCAGGAACTCCTCAAAGAACGTGTCGGCACCCACGCTGACGATGCCGCAACCCGCAAAGCCATCCAGGCGGCCATCTCGACCGCCCTCGCCGATCTGCCCTCCCACGAACAGGTAAGGCGTTTCGCCTTGCTGCCAGAGGCACTGAGTGAGGCCAATGGCGAATTAACCCCCACCCTCAAGGTGAAACGGCGCGTCGTCGCCGAACACTACGCCGAACTGCTGGCGCAAATGGGCCATGGCAAAGGCTGATCTCCCATGCTGCTTACGCCGCCCGCTGCGCTGACTCCCATTCTAACGGCCCTGCAGCGGACGGGGGCGCGGGTCTTGGTGGTAGGAGGTACACCGCGGGATGCCCTGCTCGGCGTGGTCGCCCACGATTGGGATCTGGAAATACACGGATTGGGCGAGACCCGTTTGGCCGAATGTCTGGAGCCTTTCGGCGCCCATCGGGTAGGTGGTCGCTGTGCAGTCTGGGTGGTGGCCGGTGCGGAGATTTCCCTGCCACAAGCACGGGGCGGGCAGATCAACCCGCACCTGCCCTGGGCCATCGCCGCCCAGCGGCGGGATTTTTCGGTCAACGCTCTGGCCTGGGACTGGCAGGCTCAGCGCCTCTTGGACCATGTTGGGGGAGTAGCAGACCTCCACGCCCGGCGACTCCGCGTAGTAGCGACCGACACTTTTGGGGAAGACCCTCTGCGCGTTTTCCGCGCGGCCCGGTTAGCGGGCCAGTTAGGCTTTTCCATTGAAGCCCGGAGCGCCACACTCTGCCGCCAATTGGCGCCCCGCCTGCAAGAAGTCCCCCAGGAACGCATACGCAAAGAGTGGGAAGCACTGTTCCTGCGCGGCGAGCATCTGATCCGGGCCTGGGATAGTCTCGCCCTTACTGGCGCCATCACCCGATTCCCCGAACTCCGTGCCCTGCAAGCAGTGCCCCAGCACCCCGATGTTCACCCGGAAGGTGATGTCTGGATATACACCGGACGAGTGCTTGCCGCTGCCGGCCAACTACGCAGCGGCGACAAAACGCGCGACATCATCCTCATGCTTGGCGCCCTGCTGCACGACCTCGGCAAAGCCAGCACCACCCTGCGCGACCCCCAAGGTCGCTGGCGCGCTTTCGGGCATGAACAGGCACGAGTCGCCGCCGAGACTTTCCTGAGCCGCTACTTTCCCGGCAACCATCTCAACCATCAGGTGCTGCCCCTCATTCGCTGGCATGGCGCACCCTATGCCCTGCACCGCGAAGGCGCGGGGCGCGCCGCCTACGCCCGCCTTGCCCTACAGGTCCCTGACCGCCCCTTACTGCTGGATGTTGCCCTGGCAGATGCGCGCGGGGCAGGCACAGAGTATCCCCCAGCCATAGATGTCACCCGCAAGATCTGGCAAGAGATGAACATTTGGACCGGTCTCCCAGATCCGCTGCTAAAGGGGGCTGACCTGATGGCACTGGGATTCGCTCCCGGGCCACGGTTGGGTAGGGCGCTGGCGCTTGCCCACGAACTGCAGGTGACCGGTGGTTACCACGATCGCAAACCGCTGATGGCGGCGTTGCGCCGACGCCTGCCCGAACTCAGTCTCCGAGACGACCGCGTTTATGGACTGCCGTCACGTTTCCCCACTGGCTGACATCTTGTACCTGGACCCCCACCCACCAGTACGGTGCGACGCTATCGCGGCCATAACCGCCCACCAAACCCTGTCCCGGCGCCAGATACACATGCTCTAAAAGCTTCCGCGCATCCGCACGACTCCGGAAAACAGACCACGCCACCACCCGCTCCATCGGCGTAGTCGAAGGCACTTCCCGTGCTTCATCGAGAAAACGGTCATTGATCATGGTACTCCCCCCCTCTCTATGGCTATCGCAGCGGGCCGCAGCGGGGCCCCGAGGCAATGGTGAATCGTGCCTCACAGTATAGTGCGCGAAGTCCGGCTCTGCGTTTTTCTTCTGACAGCAGGCCATAAAACGCGTATGATCCGCGACGGAGTGGGCCAGACGACCGCCGCGGAGCAATCCGGGGAGGAAAGTCCGGGCTCCATAGGGCAAGGCGCCGGTTAACGGCCGGGAGGCGTGAGCCTACGGAAAGTGCCACAGAAAATATACCGCCAAGCGCGTAAGCGCCGGTAAGGGTGAAAAGGTGCGGTAAGAGCGCACCGCATTTCCGGTAACGGAAATGGCAGGGAAAACCCCGCCTGGAGCAAGACCAAATAGGCGTGCGATACCGTGGCCCGCGGTGCACGCGGGTAGGTTGCTGGAGCCTGCGCGTAAGTTCAGGCCTAGAGGAATGGTCGTCCACGACAGAACCCGGCTTATCGGCCCACTCCAATTTTTACCACACGCCCCATATTATCTGGGCAGACACCCCAAAAGAGTCAATAGCACTTATAAAAATCAAATACATATAAAAATCCCGCGAATAGCGCATGCTCATTCCATTGCCATGGAAAGCCAATCCTATAGTCCATTTTGCATCATATAATCCGATGATTGCAGAAATCCCTTCAAGTAGTTTGTCTACTCTTTATAAACATGCTCTAACATGCCGTAATTATTCGTTTTTCTCCTTGACAGCGGACACCCTTCCCTCTAATCTTCAAGGTGTGGGGGAAAGTGGGGTGAAGTGGAAGATTTTGGAGGAGGGCGCAGACATGTTTAGGGGAACGCATCGGCACAGTCTGGACAGCAAGGGACGCATGAATGTCCCCGCGCGCTTCCGCGACTGGCTGAGCACCCACTGCGACGGGCAACTCATTGTCACCATCGATGCCCAGAGCCAGGAAGGAGAACGCTGCCTGGTCGCCTACCCCCTGCCCACCTGGGAAAAGGTCGAACGCCGCATCGCCGAACTCCCCAGCAACAATGCCGCGGCCCGTCAGTTCCAACGTCTTTTTGTGGGGCAGTCCGAAGAGCTCCGCCTGGATGCCCAAGCCCGTATCCTCCTTTCCCCCAACCTGCGCAAATTCGCCGAGCTGGACAAGGAACTGGTACTGGTGGGTCAAATCGACAAATTTGAAATCTGGGATGCGGCCCGTTGGGATACCTGCCAGGAAAACTGGCTGGCCAACGCCAATGGCTTCGCCAGCCTGGGCGATCTGGTCCTGTGAGAGGTGAAAATGAACCAAGCACAGCACACGTTGCAGTTCTTCTGGCAGAAACCATCGCCGTCCTGCGTCCGGCACTCCATACCGGTGCGCCGGTGCGCTGCGTCGACGCGACCGGCGGACGGGGCGGCCACAGTGCGGCCTTGCTGGCTGAACTCGGGGCGGCAGATACCCTGCTCATCCTCGACCGCGACCCGACCGCCATTGCCGCGTTGCGCGCACGCTTCGCGAAGGATTCCCGGGTATATATCCGTCAGGCACGCTTCAGCCAATTGGCCGATGTGCTCGCGGCGCTGGAATGGGAGGGCGTGGACGCCATTCTCGCCGACCTCGGCGTTTCTTCCCCGCAACTGGATGAGGCAGACCGCGGCTTCAGCTTCCTGCGCGACGGCCCTCTCGATATGCGCATGGACCCCGAGGCAGGCATGAGCGCCTCAGAATGGCTGGCCATCGCACCCGAAGCGGAAATAACGCGCGTATTGCGCGAATACGGCGAGGAACGTTTTGCCCGCCCCATCGCCCGCGCCATCCTGCGTGCCCGGGAACAAGCGCCCATCACCAGAACTCTGCAACTGGCGGACCTGATCGCCGAGGTACTGCCCCGTCACGAAATCGGACAGCATCCGGCCACCCGCAGTTTTCAGGGCATCCGCATTTTCATCAACCGCGAACTGGAAGAACTGGAAGCCTTTCTCCCCCAGGCCATGAATGCGTTGCGCGCGGGCGGGCGGCTGGCGGTGAT
>JAKAFG010000049.1 GCA_021818125.1 Pseudomonadota bacterium
TGATTGGTGCTTTTTGGTGCCGAAATTGTGACCATCAGAAGCGTATATAAACTAGGGTGTAGGAATGTTTTCGCTTGTAGTATGGTGAAATATATATCTAATTAAACGCATTCAAAGATATATAACATAGGCGTCAATTGGATCTATTTCTATGATGTAATTATTGTTTACTATACCATCTATTTCAGGAATAATATTGTCAATATTTAACCCGCACCACTCGATGGACCTTTCACAGATATTAATTTTTACCCCGGCTGATTTTGCAGATCTCATGGCTTCGTATATTAAACATAATGACTTTTCATCAATGCCGCTTTCAGCCGCCAGTGTTGTTGCAATAATTCCAGATTCACCGGTCATTATAATTTCAACATGGTAACCATCTGAGGCAGATTTCGCCTCGTTAAAAACATTTGCAATAGCAGATGCATTTTTGGCATCTAACGTATTAATAAATATAAACAGTTTATTCACTTTTTGCCCATTTATAAAGCTTGATATAAAGGTAACTATCAACCAGGGGTGGAGTTGCTCCATGGAGGGCTGTGGAGTTTCCCCCTGAAAAGACCAGACCAATGCGTGCAGCAGGTTAACGCCCTGCTTGCGTAAGGTTTCCAGATAGGATCGGACCGTGCAGAAGGCGGCGGCCCATCAAAGATCCAAAAACAGCTAGCCACTATAAAGGCGGCTTGGGTTATGATGGCCATGGTATTCTTCCGTGCATTTTATGGGTTTCCGCTCAGAAACATAGACGATACTGGCGCAGAACGCAATGCGGGCGCCTAACGGCGTGTCACAGATGTAATGGGAGTCTCCCCACGGTTCAGGATGTAGCACAGGGCAGATATATGGCCCCTTGCTGAGTATTTACCCTATACCCCAGCCAACTCCATCTGTTGGAGGATATCTGCAAGCATCTGATAGGCGGGCGCGACCGTGACGCCTGACGCTGGCATCTTGCCTTCCGCTGTAGCGGCGCCCGCCAGGCGGCGGAACACATACGGAATAGCCTCATCGGGAATGCCGCCTACTTTTGCGCCACGATAATTACTGGAGAGTGACTGAATGGCCTTGGGTAACCGCTTCAGATCGGTAGAGCCATCGGCCAACAGGTAGGGCAGCTTCCAGGTGGATGTCTTGCTGGGATTGCCCACATAGGCAAAGCAGCGAGCCGGAATCTGATACTTTGGATGAAGCAGCGCATCTTGATCAGTGCCAGCGGTATCCTCGGCAGATAGAACGGCACCAGGCTGCCCCAGAAACGATAAATCGGCGGGCACCTCACAAGGACGGTGGACGCCATCCATGCTCACCCACCAGAGCGCATCAACCGGCGCTTCCTCCTGGGCTAGATCGAACACTACGCGCGGACTCCAGCCACCATCAACGATGTCTGCAGCGAAGAACAGGATGCCATCACTAACAGCCACCTGCTTGACGTGCTGTTCGTGAGCGTAGCGGCTGGCCTGGACGAGCGCATTATCAACGGCGGTCCTGTTAGACAGGCTACCTGGGCGCTTAGTCTCCACAACGAGATATTTGGTGAAGTTGTGGGTTACCACCAGATCAGCACGGCCGAGCTGCCAGTTCAGATCCCGCTCTTGCCAATCCAACACAGTGGTGAGCAGCGCGCCGACGATATTCTCAGCGACCTTTTCTGCCACCTTGCCGAAACGCTCCTGAGCAGAGAGCATGGACGCACGCTGCTGCAGGAATGCAGGCCACGCTGCCTGGGTTCGTTGTACGCATTTACGGTATCCGGCGAGGTTCTGATAGTTGCTCATAGGTGTTCCTTTGGAATCTGGGCGGTCAATGCCTGGTGGCCTCAACATCTTCAACCAGCACGTCGAGCAGTGCCACTAACTGCAAATCCTCAAATTGCATGGAGTGGCCGCAATCCAGGCAGACGATCCGATCATCTTGACTGGCGAACTTGGCACCGTCGCATCTTGGGCAGTGTAGCTCTTTGGAGCCAACCATATTTCACCCCTCAATCTTTGCGGCACCGGCCCGAAAACATCCCTCAGCTTTTCCGAACGGCTTATATGGCGCTTACAGACTCAAAACCTACCGCCCCCGCTAATGTCCTAACACATTGTTTTATTTGGTGGGCCCGCACGGACTCGAACCGTGGACCAAGGGATTATGAGTCCCCTTAAACCTCGTTTTGTACCCTGAGCGTCACCGCTGATAAGCCACTATAACAATGGGTTACGATCACAACCAATCACCACGGATCACTATGAATAACATTCTTAGTGCAGCGCTAGTGCAGCGCAGATTGCAACCAAGTTGCGCATCTGGCCTTTCGCCTCCCTCTGCTGATCTTATGCCGCACGCACTTCGATCCTCCGCCCCAACCCAAAGGCACCAGGTAGCTGACTGTCAATCAGCGTCAGCCATTGACCATGCGTCAGCACCAAACATTTGCCACCTATGGAGTGCTATAACGCTTCGCAACTCTATGGACTAAAACATAAATATCAAATTCTTTATCTGATCAAAGGTGAACAACATTGACGCTGATTTCTGGTCAAAACTTGACACATTCCGGCGCTGTTTTACACGGAGGGAAGAACAGCCAACTTTCCCTCTTCTGAGGGGCTGTTGTGTACCGATTGGATACTTAAAAGTACACAGTTTTATCGCTTGTTTTTAGTGCTTGTATGCGATACAGAGTGGTGTTATAGATGACAACTAGAACGGCAAACGCCCCAGTCGGATTGGCCAACTGGAGCGCCGTTTGAATGCCGGAGCATCCATTTTTCAGGAGGTATTTCTCGATGAATACTATCAATGTTTTATCCGAAATTGTCAATAACAAAAACCTTAGCTTTGGATTTTTGGTCCTGGTCATGGCGAGGTTCATCTGGGTAGCTCGATACTTTTTTAAGAGCAAGCTCCAGGAATTGATCGGGCATAAAGATCTGGCGGCGGTAAGCCGTGCCAAGTCAAGAGCACTGTGTAAAGCTCATGCGACGCCATTCATTCGCGCATGGCAGAGCGTGCGCCATGCCCACCACCATGCGTTTCCTAAGAGCCTGAGCCAGACAGGGGCGATCGGAAAGGACCTGAGCCGCGTAACCGCCCGTGCGCCACGGCGGGCAGGTAGGCGGGGTGGACAGAAGAAAACGACGTCCGGCGGATCCGATGATGGCGGAGACGGAGAACCGCCGCACCGACTTGAACCCTTACTTGATTACGAAGACTTTGGCCGGGTCGCCAGACTGGCGCCTGGTACCGTAAAAAACCTCTACTGCAGGTCCCCAGAAAGGCTCCCGCCGGCCATCCGCCTGCCCGGGCATCGTGGCCCACTGTGGCACCCCCATGATGTCCGGCAGTGGCTTGAAGACCATCGCGTCACCCCAGTCACCCTACCCACCGTCCCCGCAGCCGCCAAAGGCAAGCGTGGCCGCCCCCGGATTGCCGCGCAGGGTAAAGGGTGTGTGGCATGAGCATCAAATGTATGGTTTGGGCTTGGGGGCTCGATCTGCCGGCCCCCGTAAAATTGGTCTTGCTGGCCTTAGCTGATCACGCTGATGACCAAGGGGTTTGCTGGCCGGGAATAAGAGGGGTAGCCAATAAATGCAATCTTTCACACCGCTCCGTGCAACGCCACGTACAAGATATGGTGGCGCGGGGCATGGTGCGCGTGGAAGAAAGGTTGCGCGGGGGCGGATCCAGATCTTCCAATCTCTACTGCCTGTCTGTGGGTGGTGGCATGGAGTCACCGGGGGGTGTCAGGCCGACGGGGGGGGTGGTGACAGAGAGTCACCTCCCTGTGACGTCGGAGTCACCCCTTGAACCATCATTTAAAACATCAATAGAAACATCAGGAGAAACAGATTCGCCAGTGGTACGCAAGCGCACCTCCGGCGCAATAACAACAGAAACCTGGGAAGCCTACAGTCAGGCTTACCAACGGCGCTATGGCACTGACCCCGTGCGCAACCAGAAGGTCAACAGCCAATTGGCCAACCTTGTCCAGCGGCTTGGACAGGAAGAGGCCCCAGCCGTGGCAGCCTTCTTTGTCAACCATAACGGCCGATTCTACATGCAGGGCATGCACCAGGTGAGTCTGTTACTGCGTGACGCAGAAAAATTGCGGACGGAGTGGTTCACCGGACAAATGACGGCTAACCGCTACCCGCAGGGATACTGCGCCCAACCGCCCGTTGAACCGGGGCGTGCCGGCCACGGGGATGTCGTTCCTACGCCCGCTCGACCACCCGTTGTTCGCCTCTGAAGGCCTATTGTCACGGATCGGCAATATGGAGCCAAACCGTAGTCGGCGTAATGGCGCCACTTCCGGATCGGCATAAAGGAGCCAGTTCGGAGTCGGCGTAATGTAAGCGTCTAAGCAACCCACCTTCCAAAATTTTCTGACCTGGCCGATCCTGATCCGCATTCAGCGAGGAGGGATGGACATGACGAAGGACGAGAAAGCGGCTTATTGGCGGCGGCGGGTAGACGGGTTTCTGACGAGCGGATTGTCGGTCAAGAATTACTGCGCGCAGGAAGGGATCGCCGTAGGTACCCTGCATTACTGGCGTAAGCGATTTGTCGATGCGGTAGAAATGCGGCCGATGATCAATGAGACCGAAGGGTTTTTGCTGGTCACTCTGACGCCAGCCCGGCCTTCCGTTTCGCCCGTAGAGACATTCAGTTGTCGGCAACTAGCGACAACACCCGACCCGTTACGGCCGTTGGCCCTCGCAATTCCACAGGCGGCAATCGCCTCATTGCCGCCGAACAATCTGTCATTGGTTCGAAGACAGGTATCCGAGTAGAGCGGTCACTTGGCGCGTCCACCCACCGACAGGTCCTCGGCCATTGCGGACGGTGGTGGGTCGAACCTGCACTGTCCGCAAGTTGCTTCACAGCGGCCATCCTGTTGCCCCCTGCATCACACTGCTTTCCCATATTTTCATCAATCAGATTTGCATCCCTCAACGCTTTCGCTAGCGCCGCCGTACTCACCCTGAATTTCTGCGCCCACTCAGGGGCGGACGATTCATCCACCTTAGGTATTCTCCTGAGCATCGTAAGCGGCATCAAATAGTGGGACGCAAAGCTATTTGCGCGTATCTCTATCAGTTCATTTTTGTCGTACTTGGCGCTGTTGGGCTGGAACGTCAACATCATGCCCTCGGAGGAGTCGAAGATGGCATGCGCGACCTCATGAGCAACTGAGAATCGCTGCCGATAGATGTCCTCGTTGTAATTAATCAGCACGCAATGTCCTGCGACTGGGTCTTCGATATAGAGACCGGATATCTCATTGTTGACCAGCTTTCTGCGGAAAATGTGAATGCCAATTCTTCTGAAATCACTGTAAATGTCGCGAGGTGCTTCGTTGTCCGAATAGCCCAGTCGTGTCCGTAGCGCCTCCGCCACCTGTTGTCCATGCGCTTTGAATAGCGTGCCAGACCACTCAAAGTGAACGGCTTCGTTCACTAACCCCAGTTGCCGCTCAAGCGAAGCCTCGATCTGGCAGAGATGAAGAAACTCCTGTATGGCACGCCGATCCTCGGGAGTAAACGCGTCGCTATATCGACGGAACAGGATGTCGGTTTGTTGGGCTGGTGGAGGTAGCGCCTCATCTATCAAGGTGCGGAAATCACAGTCATACAAACTTGCTAGAATCAGGATTTCGTCGCCCGTTGGCGTTGCGTCACCGGATTCAATACTCAGTAATCGATGCACATCAAGCCCGGTGGCTTTGCCAGCCTCCTCGACTGTATAAGCAAGTGCGACACGAATTTGCTGCAAACGCTTTGTCATGCGCACCAAGTTTACAGCCATTAGAATGCCCCCAATATCTTCTGCATTGCCTTCTCAAGCCGACTACGGCTGGCGGTACGTATCTGATGCAGTCCAACTTCCCTCGCCATGGCCGAGATCGCACTTTCTCCGATGGAACCAGCCACGATCACCTGCTTCGCTAGAGCAGCCAATTCTGCCATGCAGATTTCATCCACCGCCCTGGTCGTATCCCCAACCGCCCGCCGGAACACAATAGCCCCATCCGCGCTTTGCCCCGTAGGCCAGTAGAACGTCCCGACATCCTCATCGGTCTTTCTGAATTCCTTGGCGGCCAGTGCTTCAACCCGATCCCGGATGCGCGAGCCGGTACGTTGCCAGCCATGGGTCCTGGCGATGCGCCGCGCGAGAACTGCGTCCAGAACCGGTCCTTCGATCTCGACCACGTGGGCGATCATGCTAGCCAGGATCGGGTCGTAGGCGGTATTAAAAAATGCATCGGCGTTGATGCCATCCACCACGGATGCGGGATCGGCTTCGACGAAGTACGAGGCAGACGTGGGTGATGATGCCCCGGAAACGTTCCTGGCATAGACCTCAGCGATCTTCTGGGGCTGATGATCTTCGTCAGAGAGCCGCTTGCCTGGAGGTGAGATAACTGTGCGGTTGAGGCTGTCATCCGGTAGTGCGGCGGATACGTCTTCCACCCTAGCCTTGGCAATGGCTTCTTCCGCCGCCAGACGAGCCGCCTCTTTCTCTGCCGCTTCCGCGCGCTTCACCCGGCTTGTTTCGAGCAACACACGCAGTTTGGCATCCAGTTTTTCCAAGGTGCCGGTGGCATCAATCCACCAGTCGGTCGACCAGACTCGTAGGATGTCCCAGCCTAAACCGCGCAGTACCTGTTCCCGCAGTTTGTCGCGGTCGCGGGCGGTGGCCGAGCGGTGGTAGGTGGCGCCGTCGCATTCAATGCCGCTCAGGTAGACGCCCTTGGCGTCGGGGTGGACGACGGCCAGGTCGATGCGGAAGGTCGAGGCGCCGATCTGGGTGTGCAGTTCCCAACCCTTCCTGGCGAGTGCGGCGGCGACAGCCTCCTCAAACGGGCTTTCGAAATCGCCTCGACTGCCTTCGGTACTCTCGGCCAGGGCACGCGTGCCGCGTTCAGCGAATTCGAGGAACAGCTTCAGGTCGCGCACGCCCATGGCCTGGGTACGTGCCAGGTCCATCTGCTCGGCCTTGAGGCTAGAGAACACGCGCAGTTCGTGGCGGGCGCGGGTGATCGCAACGTTCAGGCGCCGTTCTCCGCCGACCCGGTTCATGGGGCCGAAGTTCATCGATACCGCGCCGTGAAGGTCCGGGCCGTAGGTGATGGAGAAATACATGATGTCGCGCTCGTCGCCTTGGACGCTTTCCAGGTTTTTGACGAATACCGGCTCCAGCTCGATATCGGAGAACCAGGGCTCGATAGCGGGGTCTTTGCGCCGCTCTTCGTCCAGCAGGTCTTCGATGAGGCCTTGTTGTTCGGTGTTGAAGGTGACCACGCCGATGGTCAGCTTTGATTCGCGGAATCCGGGCGATTTGAGGCGCCCGACCAGATCGGTGACTAGGGCCATGGCTTCGAGCTTGTTGATTCGAGCACCGCCTTTTTCATAAACGCCTTTGACGGGGTGGAAGCTCACCGCCCGGTCTTCGGTGACAGGCGACGGGAAAGTGACCAGCGAGCCGCCGTAATAACGGTGATTGGAGAAGGCGATCAGGCTCTCGTTGCGGCTGCGGTAGTGCCAAGCCAAGTTCATCATGGGCAGGCTGGCGCCCAGGCACTCGTCCAGGATGCTTTCCAGATCGCCTTCCACGTCTTCGTCGTCCAGGTCCGATTCAGCCCGGTCGAAGAAATTGGTGGGCGGCAGTTGCTTGGGATCGCCCACCATGACCACCTGCTTGCCCCGCGCGATGGCGCCGACTGCGTCCCATACCGGAATCTGGGAGGCCTCGTCGAAGACCACCACGTCGAAGCTGGTGGCATCAGCGGCCAGGTACTGGGCAATCGACAATGGGCTCATAAGTAGGCAGGGCATCAGCTTAGTCAGCACCGTCGGGATACGGGTCATCAGTTCGCGCAACGGCATGTGGCGCTTCTTCTTGTTCATCTCGTGACTCAGGATGCCCCACTCCGAGTTTCGGGTGACGTCGTTCTGGTTCGGCATTCCGGCACAGAGTCGCGCCCGAATCCAGTCGCGGGTCATCGCGGTGAACCGTTCGTCCAGTGCCCGGAAATCGTCGATGCGCTTTTCGTGCTCGGCCGGGACAAATGAACGGATCACCGGCTCTTCATCCACCACGGCGTTGAGCCACCAGCGGCTGTAGTCGGTTTCGAACGCACGGCGTACCTGGCCATCGGCCACCGCACCGTTCTCGATGCCGGTAACCAATGGCGCCAGGCCCAGCGCCATGCCCTGGCCGCTGACCTTGCGCCAAGCGCACCAGGCATGCAGCCGGCTTTCAGCTTGAAGGATTGCATCGCAGCGCTGAATGAGGTCGTCGAGGGTCTGTTCGCCGAATTCGTTCTTGGCCGCATCCGGGAAACCGCCCACAGCGGCCAGACGGTCGATTGCCGGTCGCAGGCTACCCCAGGCATGGAGGTAGGCTTCGCCGACTCCCGCGATAGGGCCGTTTGGTTCCAGTAGCGCGTTGCCTGCGCCGATGAGCCGTTCCAGTGCAGTCTTGATGGACCCGATGTCCTCCGGCGTAGTGGCGAGATTCGCGATGGCCGCCGAGATGGGGGACTGGAACTTCAACGCCTTCTCCACCTCGCCGACGCGGGTCTTCAGTCCATTCCAAAGACCGGCCGTGACGTCCATCAGATCGTCGTAGGCGGCGAGTCGTTGTTCGACCACGGCCCGCTCGCGCAAATGCCGATAGTCCGCCGACAGTGCGGTGCCGCAGCCTCCTGACGCCACGGCGTCGTGGTCGCCGGTCAAGGCGCCGGATTCCCATATGGCTGACGTGGCCTTCTGGAAGCGCAGCGCGGCCGCCAATATTTCGCTTCGCGTCGCCAGCCCCGCCCACAGTGATTCGGTGGCGGGGGGCAGGTATTCCAGCGCCGCCAACTGGCTATCCAGGGCGCACAGAGTCCGCATTCGGGCCAACTCCTGGGCAAGGCGCTCGCCGCAACGGCCATCGGCAATCGGCTCGAAACCCGTGTCTTCCCAGCTTTGTTCGCTTCTGGCGGCGCTCAGTGCGGTCTGAAAGCGCAGGGCGCAATGCGCCAAGCCGGGCTTGGTTTTCAGGCCGACCCATAGACCATCAATATCCAGGTCGAGCGCCATCGCTTCCGAACGCAAGGCGCGAATCTTGACCAAGGTGCGGAGGTCCTTGGCGACATCCGGCTCGCCCTCGCCCATTAACATGGCGTCGAAGGCCTTGCGGATCTTGCGTTTCGCCAACCGGGATATCGGCCATATGGATTTCTCGGCCTTGGCCCACTCGCACAGGAGTTGGATGACATTCAATTGCTCTACCTGCTCGCCGTACTGGACGGAGAGTTGTTTCGCCTCTTGGTCGATATTTTCCAGTAACCCCAATCCCTTCTTGAGTTCCTGGACCGTCGCAATGGCCCAGGGCTGGCCAAGCTGGGCATGGGTTTCCCGTCGACTCTGCAATAACTGCAATCCATGCTTGCAGGCACCGACCACCGAATCCGGCCACGTCGGCGAGAGCGCCGCACTATGTTCCTGGTGCTCGACCAACAACGCGATAGCTTCTTGCAGCCTGTCGGCCAGCGTTTTCGTCTCGGGCCTCAAGACGAATCGCCAATCCCGCCCGGCGGCCTGGGGCAAGGTTCGGGCAAGGATGGCCAACGCGCCCCGGACACGCCGGTTTAGAGGTCGCCATGGCAATCCGACTGCCTGGGAGAAGCTTTCATAAGCTTGTGCCACCGCTTGCGCGGCAGAAATCACGCCACGTGCAGCGTCGATCAGCCCGTGCTGCCAACTCGGGGACCAGTCGTCGTGGCCAATGGCTGCGAGCGGGTGCGTGAGCAGAGCATCCCGTCCCACGGCTCGGGCGTTGACTTCCAGGCGGTCTACCACTTCCTTGAGGGCCTCCATAGCGGTGAAGTCGTGGGCTTGGGGCGCGTTCCAGGACAGCCCAAGGTCTGGAACATCCGCGCCATCGACGACCCGACCGATCGCTTCGTAAATTGTCATACCATTAGCATGCCGATGGTGCAGTCGTTCGACATAGCTGTTGAGTTGATCGCGCAGGTTTCGCAAACGCAGTGCCTCTGCCCGCCAGGCTTCCGGGTCGACTGCCCCCTTTGCCCCCCAGGTCTTCTGGAACTGGGCCAGCACATCGAGTTTCCTGGCCTTGTTGGAGTGAAGCTCCAGGCAGAACTCGCCAAGGCCAACCTCACGTAGTCGCCGGTAGACGACATCAAGGGCCGCGATTTTCTCCGAAACGAACAACACCCGCTTGTCCTCTGCTAGACATTGGGCGATCAGGTTGGAGATGGTCTGGCTCTTGCCCGTACCGGGTGGCCCGACCAGGACAAAATCCTTGCCGCGCGCAGCCGCCATGACGGCGGAGAGTTGCGAGGAGTCGGCGGGCAAGGGGCAAAAGGTTCGCTCGGGCGGTAATTCGCTGTCGAGCTGCCTCGGATTCGGAAAATCGATCCCTGAGGGGTAACATTCGCGCGGCGTATCGATCAAGTGCCGAACGACTGGGTTTTCGCGTAGCTGCTCGGTGCGCTCAGTCAGATCTTTCCACATCAGATACTTCGCGAAGGAAAACATCGCCAGCACGACGTCTTCCGTTACCTCCCATCCCTTGATGTCCTTGATTGCGTGGGCAACCGACTTCCAGATGCCCGCTACATCCAGGCCGGCATCATCCCTGGGCAGTTCGCCGTCGGCCACGCCCAGGTTCAGTTTGAAGTCCTGGCGCAGCATTTCGATCAACGTCGGATTGAAGCGGGGCTCGTCGTCGTGAAGGGTCAAGGTGAAGCTCGAACGCACACTCTTGCGGCTCAAGTTCACAGGGACAAGTATCAGCGGTGCGCGATAACGCTGACCGGCCTTGTCTTCGCGAGTCCAGGACAGAAAACCGATGGCGAGAAACAGGGTGTTCGCGCCACCCTCCTGCAAAGTGGAGCGGGCCGAACGAAACAAATCCACGAATCGGGTATCCAGTTCTTCCTGCGGCAGGTCCACGAACACCTCGCGGCGTTGCAGAGCATCGCGAGCATGTTCCCGTCGCACATTCTCCCGCTCACGACCTTCATGGATCGCCTGATTCCGTGGATCGGTGCCATCCATGAGGCTGGGCCTGGCGAGCAGACGCACGGGTTGGCCATCCGATAGCAAATCTTCCAAGGCGCCAGGATCCGGTGCCTCCAGCTTGATCGCCTTCTTGCTACCACGAAAATTCAGTAGATTGTTGCGTAGGGACAGGTCCAACAACTTACGTTGCCA
>JAKAFG010000050.1 GCA_021818125.1 Pseudomonadota bacterium
AGAGGGCACGAGAAGCGGACTTTATCGGGAAGTGCTCAGAATTGCTGACATCGTTCGACCGAGATACCTGTTCATGGAGAACGTCGCAGCCATCCTTGCTAACGAATTCCTTGGAACCGTTCTCGGAGACCTGGCCGCGCGCGGGTATGATGCGCGATGGACGTGTTTACCGGCATCGGCAACCGGTGCCCCGCACTACCGTGATCGGTGGTGGTGCCTTGCAGAACGTGCCGACACCGACGGTGAACGGGAACTACAACCGGAAGGGCGCGAGCCAGAACAGCGGGGATGGGCTGGCGACATGGGCGAGGATGTGGCCGACTCCGTGTTCCTCGGCCAGCAAGGGGAGCAGCCCGGCAGCCTTGACGCGAAAGAATGGGCGCAGTCGGGAGAACGACAGGCTGGATCATGCGGTAATGGCATCGGATGGTGGACAGTTGAACCCGGAATTCGTCGAGTGGTTGATGGGATTCCCGACAGGGCACACCGCATCAAAGCCCTCGGCAATGCCCAAGTCCCGCTCCAAGCCGCGCTCGCGTGGATGATCCTGGGAGGACCTGCATGAAAACCCTCGACCTCCTCGACCGGCTCCCCGCACTCCAAGCAAGAGCCGGTCGCTTTCGGTCCTTCCGGCTTGCGTAGCTGGAGGGCAGCCTCTCGGTACTTCTCCTCCAGTTCGCAGCCTCGGTCTATATCGTCAGCCATGCAAAGCCCGCGCCAGCAATGCCAACTGATCGGCGTTCGGATAGTCTTCGATCCACTCCGAAAAGATCACCATATAGCTAATGGCATCCACACGGTGCGGAACCTGTCGATACCAGAGCGAATTCTCGAAGCCATGCACGGCACCGACCCAGTCTTCGCGCTGCATGGCATCAAGCGCCTCATGGAAAGCGAGAAGCCCATCCATGCCCAGATTGTAAGCAGCATCCACCAGCGCCCCGAAGCGCGGTTGTGACAATCGCGCCGACCAAGGCAATGCAGTCTCCAGTCCGATTATGAGCTTATCCTCCACGGCGACCAGCCACGCGACCGCTTCCTGCCGGGTGACGATGGTGGATGCTGTCACCGTTGGCCCCGTTTGGCCGTAGCCGACGGTCCATACCTGTCCGATGGGGTCCCAGTACGCATGGGACCGGAAGCCTTCCTGGTCCTCGATGGCTGTGGTTTCCTGTTCGGGTGGTTGATTCACGGCAGTTCTCCTTTATACAAAATCATTGCCCCATCCGGCTGCTCAAGCTCGCCGGTGTGGAATATGTGGTGCCATCTCGGCGCTGCGGTGACGGCCATCTGCGCGTTGTGGATGCCCGATATTTTGGGCATGAACACGGGCACGATGGCGAGATGCAGGGTCAGCAAGAGGCCGAGGATGGCGTTGGTCACGCAGCCGGAGCCGTTGCCACTGAGGCCGCATGCGCCTTTTCTTCAGCCGCCACCAATGCCTGCACGGCCGTGTGGGTCGCCAGCATCCCGCTGGTCACCGTTCCCCACTGCGCGGCTAATTGCGCGGTGGTTGCATTGCCGTTGACCTGATCGGCGATCACCTGTTGCAGGATGCTGGAGAACACCGGAATCAGCGCCAGCACCAGCCCAGCCGCCGGACTCGCCGCACCGGCAACAGGGGCAGCCGTGGATGCGGCGAGGGAAATATCCTGCAAGACTTGTTCTGCTGATGCGCTCATGGTTTCACTCCGTGGGCCACTTCGATGGCCGTCAATGTAGCGATGGCCGCCGCGATCTTGGCGGTGTTGTTCGCGGAAGGGGTAGCGCCGGGCATGCACAGGGGCGACACTGAATCGTCCACGGTGCCCAGTTGCACCACCTGCGGATAGGTCAGCACGTTCGCCTTGGCCAGGGCATACACGCCCCGATCGAGGCCGAGATAATCCGCACAGGTGTTTTGATAATTGGCCTGCGCCGAGTTGGGGCCGGTCGCACACGCCGACAACGCCAGCGTCGCGAGTGCTGCAAGTAAAAGTTTCAGCTTCATCGTTCAGCCCTCCTTGGGCGGTTGAGTAGGGTTTGCCGTGTTACCCTGAGAGTTAACCGTAGATCCTGCATGAAAGCCTCCCAGCGCCCCAAGAGCGCCCACGGCCAAAGTCTGATAGTCGCCAACCGCCATCTTGCCGGTGAGCACCAAATACAGCAGGGAGGCGAACAGTGCGCCGGATGCTGCCAGTTTTGCGTATTGATTCATCCAGTTGCGCGGGAAACCCCGGCGTTCAGGCCGGGGAGGGATAGCGCGGCGGTCACAGACCGCCCCATTCCCGCATCTCCTTGTGTCGATGCTATCGGGGTGAGGGCATATCCGTAGCCGTCTGCACGCTGAATCAGCGTGCAGAAGCGATGAGATATGCCTTGAATCAGTCCTTCCGCAGACTGGATGTTGAAGCTGCCACTGGCGCGAATGGCGACACGGCCCAGGTAATTGCCCGCTTTCGTCCCAGTGGTGACGACGGCTTTGACCATGTCCCCGGTCTGGAATCCGAAGACGCTTTTGCTCCGGGTCAATATCCCGCGCGGGAAACCGTGCTTCGTCAGGCGCGTGCGCTGATAGCTGCCGCGTCCTGTGGCTTTGATGGAAAGCACAGGCTGTTGCCACTGCTCGATGGTGTCTACCTGCCCCACGCAGGCGGCATCGAGACAATGCGCTTTCGGTATCTGCAACTGCTGCCGGTTGTATTTGGTTCTGCCGCCGCTGGCGACTTCCATGTCCAGACCGGTTGCCTGGAGCCGTCCGTACAGCGCCCAGCGGGTGCTGTTGACGGCGGCGGCGTCTTTTAATGGGGCCTTGGCCTGAGCCAGTATTTTACGGATGCGTTCCGAGTTTTTGCGCAAAAACTCCGTCAATAACATGGACCCTTTGCGCTGGTTGCAGTCGTGACAGGCGATGGTGAGATTGCTCACCCGGTCGCTTCCACCTTTTGATTTCGGGTGGATGTGGTCTATTTCGAGCGGCGTATGTTCCGCGCCGCAATACGCGCATTCCCGGCCCCATTTCTCCAGCAAATATTCCCGGATTTCGTATCCTGCCAAGGTGCCTTGTTGGTACTCCGTGCCGGAGATTTCAGGGTTTTGAATCGCCTGCATGTCAAACCGCACCAGCTCTTGCGACAGCGCCGTTACGGGCGCCCAGCGCATCAACCGCCTTACCCATGCCAGCACCGTATCCACCCGATGTTGCAGGCTGGGTGCCAGCCAGCCTTCCGGCTTTGTGCGATTATCGAAGCGGGCGGGACGATAGCGCAGATTCCCGCGCCGCCGCCGCCGGAACGCGCTCCGGCTGGTGAGCGCATCGCGGATGGCTTGGCCACGATGTTTCAGTTCCAGCAGCATGAGCACCGTAAGCATGCGAACCACCTCGCCGGTGGTCGCATCCACCTTCTCTGCTTCCCGCACCAGCGCCAGGCCCGTCGTCTTGCTGCCGGGGTCGAGTTTGAGGCGCAGCGGTTGCAGCACGGAATCCGCCTGCAACCGGTCCACCAGCCGAATCGTAAAGGGCATGATGCGATGCACCCGCGCCCGGCCCCGCTCCAGTAATATCCGCGCCCGTTTCTCCGAGCACGGCATCAGCGGTTTCTTCCTTCTGTCGAGTACAAATACCGCCATTACCGCCTCCTTTACCTTTTTGCAGACTGCAAAGTCCTTACGGACTCTTGTAACGCACCCTTGCGGGCGTCTCCCCTCGGAAATGTCTGTAACCGGCTCCGTGCTTTTACACACGCGACCGAAACCTTCGGGCCTTTCCCTTTGCCCAGCATGATTCCGGCCTTGCAGAGCGGCGAACTGAGGAAGCATTCGCCGGTGCGTCTTACCGACCCGTTACAAACGTCTGCACGTTACCGCTCGTGCTCCCTGGTCAACTCAGCTTACGTACTGCCTTGTAAGCTCCGCCCTTCAGGGCGGGGTAGTTGACGTCAGGCCTGCGTCTTCTCGTGGTGCAGAATCCAGGCCCGTTCAGCGGCAATGTCTTTTGATAGCACCGCGCGGAACGCCGGTTCAGCGGCGTGAGCTGTAACCGTGCCGGCGGCGGCATTTTCCCGCGAGGCCATCAAATGGTCAGCCATATGCGGGAACGGTGCCGGAACATGCAGCCGGGCCGCCGCGTTCTGTAGCGCAAAATCCGTGCGCTGCACATGGTCGGCGGCCTTGGCCAGCTTCCCGGCAGACAACAAGTGCTGCGCGCCGTTTAAGGTGTGCAGGTCCGCCCGCAACTGCGTCTGCACCGGCAGCGTGCTGGTTGGGCCACCTGCGAATGCCAGCGGAGCCGCGAGGATGCCGCCTGCGAGGCTGAGGGCCAGACCAAATGCCTTCGTTTTGATATTCTGTTTCATTTCAGTTCCTTTTTGTCGGGTGGATGAACAACGTGGTATAGCTAATAAGGTGTTCGGATGTCGGGCCTCACAAGCCGTACCGAACGAACCGCTGGCGGGCATGATCCACCCAACCGTCGCGGATATGCGACGGCAACCGCTCTTTCAGCCATTCGATGGGCCACTGCCGCCCAAAGGCTTGTTTCAGTTCCGCGATCCGCTTCACTTCTCTGGGGTCGCTGACGCCCGTAAACGCGAGCGTCACCGGCCCCATGTCAAAACTCACCATACGCCGACCCTCCGGGGAGAAGATGTAGTAGTCCTGCTTCGGTATGGCTGTCTGTAACAACTCGATTTGTCGATCTTCCAGACCGAAATCGACGTACAAGGGCTGCAGCTTCTGGCTACCCGCCTTATCATTCGGCAAGAAAATCTTCGTGGGACAGGATTCCATCAATACCGGGAGCAGCGGACTGTCTTTCAGATCCGCCAGGGATTGCGTGGCGAACACCACGGCGGCGTTCTTCTTCCGCAGTTCCTTCAGCCATTTGCGAAGAATCACTAAGAACTGCTCGTTGTCCAGCATCGTCCAGCCTTCGTCCAGAGGGATCAGCGTGGGCCTGCCGTCCAGCATCTGCTCGATGCGGTGGAACAGATACAGCAAGGTCGGCACCGTGACGAGCTTCGCTGTTTCGCCGCTTTGCAGCAGGTTTTCCAGTTCAAAGGTGATGAACCGGCTGTTATCCAGCTTCAGGCCGTCGTGGCGGGCATCCAGCAGCGTGCCAGAGCGGCCCGTGCCGGTATAAAACCCGATAGCATCTTTCAGCCCCTCGTGCTGCAACAGCGAGTGTACATCCGTCAGCGACCGCCCCTCTTCACCCGCCAGCCCCACGACCGCATTGTGGATAACAGCCCGTTCCGCGGGCGTGATGATCATTCCCTGCAATGCCGCCAGGGATTCCAACCAATTTTCCGCGAAGCCGCGCTCTATGGCGGATTCCGCTACGCGATCCAGCGGGGCGAACGTCAGATCCGAGAGTTCACCGGCGATATCGTAGTGCTGCCCGCCCACGGCTTCGGTGAGCGCGTACATGCTGCGCCCTTTGTCGAAGCTGATCACCCGCGCATCCTTGTAGCGCAGCCATTGCGCGGCCAGCAGGGCCAGCAGGGAGGACTTGCCCGCACCCGTTGGGCCAGCGATCAGCGTGTGTCCCAGATCGCCCACATGTAAATTAAGCCGATACGGGGTATCACCCGAAGTCTTTGCATATGTGAGCGCCGGGGCTTTCTTGCCGTCTACCCGCATCAGCGGTGAAGGACAGCGCAGACTGCCCGGCCAGACGGATGTTTTGGGGGAGAGATCCACGTAATTGAGACTGTGCATCAATGGGCGGCGCACGTTTTCCCAGGTGTGCCCCGGAAGGCTGCCCAGAAAGGCTTCCACGGCATTCGTGCTTTCACGAAAAGGGACAAAACCACTGTTATTGATGAACTCTTCGACGATCCGCGCCCGCTCGTTCAGCTCCGCCAGATCGGGGTCCATCAACACTACGGTCGCCGAAAAATAGCCGTAACGCACCGTGCCGCTCATCGCCTCGCCCGCTGCGACCTGCGCATCATTGGCCATCGCTGTAGCGTCGCTATTTGCGTTTTGTGCTGGCAGATTGCCCTTATCAATGACGGCACCAGCGTAATCCCGCACGCTGAATCGCGCGCCGAACCAGTGCTCCTTGTACTTCTCAATCAGCTTCTTGGCCCCATTCTGGTTCAGGAAGATGAATCGGGTGGTGTAGCGCAGCGGAAACGGCAGGTTGTGCAACGATTCAAGAATTTCCGGCTGGGTGGACTGTGGATAGCCGGTAAACGTAATGACCCGGATATGCCGGTCGTCGATCTTCGGTTCCAGCCCGGCCACGAACTCGTGATGGCCGATCACCGTATCCAGGTACACCGGGAAGTCCGGCGCGTTCACGGGATGTGGCTGGCCCGTCAGGCATTCGTGCAGATGCGTCAGCAAGCCGGTATCGTCCAGCGGGGTCACGCGCAGGCGGTTCGCCAACATGCCTGCAACACTATCCACCGTAGCGGTGAATTTGCGGATCACGGCGGCGAACGTTTTTTTCTGCTGTTCGTTACGCCGAGCGACAAAAATCTGCCCCGCCACGATTTCGCTGTCCGGCGGGGTTTGCCAGCTCAGCACGATGTAATACCGCGACAAAAAGTGAGCGGATTCCTGCTGCCATTGCTGACGCCGCTCATCATCTATGAGCCGCGAAATTGGGTCGGCAAAATGGTTCTCTGCGGGGTCGATATATTCGTCCGCCGGTACGCGAATAGCCGTTATATGCGATGCCCACCCCTCGCCCATACCCACCAGGGCGGCGTTGACCATAGAGGAAAGGCGATTGATGGACGCATGCGACATGCTTTGCAGGTCCGGCCCGGAAAACTGCAACACCGCCATCAGGGAACCGTCTTTGTTGAGTGCAACGGCACAGGGCTTACCCCGCACCGTCGCGGAATCGACCAACATAGCAAGGTTCAGGAGGTCGGGAAGCGCCTGGTTCTTACTGCGGAACTCACGCACGTTCAGCATTTTACTGTTTCCCCTTTTTGCCTTTAAGTACAGATTGAAGCGCAAACACCAGGTAATCTATGGGTGCCTGCCGCACGGTATGCACGTCTCCAGGCCTGGCGTCGATGGACGCGGCACTTGAGTAGAAGGCTTGATATTTCATGCTGCGGTAATTGACTTGCAGCGACTGTGGATCGCGCTTCGCCAGCACCACCAGCACCCCCTGTACAATGGCGCAGAGCACCACGGCCGCGACGAGGCCGGGTACCGAGCGCGTCAGCATGAACAATGCAAATCCGCCCCCATAGTTACACAAGACCGCCTTCCGCTCGCCGCCCATCAGCAGCTTGGGGCGGACCAAAGAGGCGTGGAGAACCACCTGGCGGGTTGCACCCTGCGGGTCGGACATGATTTACAGCCCAAAAGCGTGCAGGGCAGTCGCCAGCAGGGGCGCATGCGCGCCGATGGTGGCGGAGCTGATACCCGTTTGAGAAACAACCCACCCCGACTGGCTAATAACGAAACCACCGAACGCTGCGGTAGCCAGGCCCACAATGGAGCGCCCATAGTCATGCTTGAACGCATGTACACCACCATAGCCCAGACCACCAAGGACGCCGATGGTCCCAACGCCTGGCAATACGGTATTCGTCACGAAAGAATCCATAGAACTGAACGGCCCGCCAGCGGCGGCAAGCGCGGCCACGGTGCCCAGCAGAGACAAGCCGAAAACAATGCCACTACGAATAGCCAGCGTTTTTACGGTGATACGATTTTTCATTTTATAACTCCTTTAGAAAAAACAAATTATGTAACCCGATATAGCGACAGCACCCAACAACTTTTTGACATTTATCCGCTGAGGATGCGGACAAAATGGGGCATAATCTCAACAATGACCCCGGCTTGCCGCGCGATAGTATAGAGGCAGGTCAAGCGGGATTGCATTGGCCAGTTGACGGGTGCATTCCCGGTCACTCCTGCGCCCAATTTGACCGGTAAACCAATGACAACTTTGATCGCTTTGTAGAGTGGAGCTTTTCCAGCGCCGACCCATTTATTGGGGTGCCAGTTGTTGGTAGTTGCCAGTACACCCGACGGGTAGCCGGATGCCCGGAGCCAGTTCTGCGGCGGGCGCCCTTTCCTGGTGCCGTGTTCCGCCCCCGCGACCGGCACCGGGGCCAGCGGACGCGGTTTCACCGGCACATGAAGACGAATGGGACCAGCGGGGATCTTCGCTGGCGGATTATTTACGGGCGGCGAAGGCGGCACCAACCAGGCAGGCGGCACGCCCGCCAGCCCCGATCCCACATGCGATTGCACTGATCGAACTATCGGCACTGGTGCTTCAATGTGGCCTAGGGCGTAATACATGGTTTCACACCGCCTGCTCAAAAAAATACAAAATGTCGGAAATGCGGCGGCCCGCCGCAGCCTTTGTGTCACGTGTGATTTGTACTACCACGTCCACGGCTTCGTGGATCAAAGCGGTTTGCGACGGCACCCCCGCTTCTTGACACAACTGGTCCAGGCGCACCAAGGCCGCCCGTGGGTTATTTGCGTGTAGTGTCGCAAGGCCGCCGGGGTGGCCCGTGTTCCAGGCTTTCAGCAGTGCCAGTGCGCTGCCATCGCGGACCTCACCCACAAAAATACGGTCGGGACGATAGCGTAGGGTGAGCTTCAGAAGGCGGGTCATGTCAATTTTGGTATCCGGGTCGGTCAACATTGAGACGGTGTTCGGCGCGTTGCATACGATTTCGGCCGTGTCCTCGATGATGATGACGCGCTGGTCCATGCCCGCGATGCGGGCAACGTGGTTCGCCAGGGCGTTCAGCAGCGTGGTTTTGCCGCTGCCGGTTCCGCCGCTGACCACTATGTTTTTCCGCGTCTCGACGGCTTGTATCAATTGGTCATATTGTTCCGCCGTGATAATGCCGTGATCCCGATAATCTTCTAAGCTGTACACTATCCGCGCAGGCAAGCGAATGCTGAATGTGGGCTGCGCCATCAGCGGCGGAATGGCCCCCGCGAACCGCGCCCGCAGAAACTCGTCTGGCATGGCCCCCTCGACAATGGGCCGTTCGCGGTTGACCGTGGTGCCCCGGTAATCGGCCATTAACGCAAGGAGGTTCAGCGTTTTTGCTACCGGCATGTTGGTCAGGTGGATGATGCCCACGCCCCGGCGCTCCACCAGCACCTGCCCGTTGTCATTCAGCATGATTTCTACAGCCGCCGGATCAGCGAATATCGCACAAATCTCGGAGCCGAGAATGCGGCGCATCTGCTCGATGAGCCGGTCGTGCCGTTCCTGTTGCGCTTTGTTGATGTCTGGCATCTGATTTTCACCCCTTAATATGGCAATATGTTAATATAGTTAAATTCAATAAGGTCGCGTGATTGGCCAATTAAATATACTTATTTCTTGGGTGTTCGCAATCGTTGTGTGCTTGCGGGTCAGGATGGCGCTTTCGATGACAGCCTGTTGCTCAAGGGGCATACTCCCTTTATCCGCGTAATCGGTAATGGTAAACACAAGGAGAGCCTTTTTGCGTATGGCAAACACAGGGTTAGAGACGATTGGGGGTGTTAACCCCTTAAAGCAATACCCGCCCAGCGGCAGTTCGCCCTCGACTGCGGGGTTCAGCAAAATATCGGTGGCGTCCGGGTCGTCCGGGAAGGGCACAATGGACCGTAGCTCTCGGAAGAGCTTATTCAGGGCCTTGCGATGTATTTCCAGGTCGCGCATTGGGGGTTGTACTCCTCCATCCACTACCCTAGTATTGTACTAAGAGGTTAGCATGTCAACATTGCGACAAAACTATGGAAACTCTACGTTTATGATAATTGTTGAGGTTGTAACTTTAGTTAGGAAAAGCGTGCAGATCCCGACCGAAGCTTTCCCGGTTATGCGTGAGATGGCGGAGAATCTCTGCAAGAAACAACACTGCTCCTTAGCTTCCATAGAACATAGCGAGGGGATCGTTACCTTTGTCATTCATGCAAACCTGCATCTTGGCGATCTCGGCAAGCTTGTTGGAGTCATCAAGAGCCATTGGGCGCGGATGCTTAAAAGCGAGTTTCATTTGATGGATGGTGTTTGGTTACCGCGCTACTTGGTCCTTTCGGATCGACCGGAAAACAGTGATGAGCTAAAGGCGTCCTGGATCGAGAAGGTTTCAAAAACTTTTGAGGAAGATGATTGAGGAAAAGAAGAGGATAGTGATATGGGAATAACACACACAACGATCATGCTGAGCAATCCCGTGAAGCGCGAGCTTGCTCCGCTTGAGGTCAGCGCCCTGGCGGATACCGGAGCACTGCACCTGTGCATACCGCAGCATGTGGCGATCCAGTTGGATCTTCGGGAACAGGAGAAGCGGGAGGTCACGCTGGCGGATGGTTCCCGGCTCCAGGTGCCCTATGTCGGCCCTGTAGAGATTCATTTTGGCAATCGGCGCTGTTTCGTGGGCGCTATGGTGATGGGTGACGAGGCGCTGTTGGGCGCTATTCCGATGGAGGATATGGATCTGGTGGTGCGCCCGATGACGCGGGAAGTCATGGTCAATCCGTCCAGCCCCAACATTCCGTCGTCATTGGCAAAATAGGGGGGTACCGTCATGGTACTGGGTATCGCTATTGCGGCATATTATGTTTTCGTTCTGGGCTATGCGGGTATTCTGACCAGGACGATCAACCAGTATCGTTGGCGCGGCACCATGCCGGGTCCGCTGTTGTTAGTGACCTGGATCGGCATGTTTCTGTCCGGCCCGCTCCTGCTGATCGTGGCGTTGCCGTTGCGTTTGCTCGGCATCCGCATGTTCCCGGTATTCATCCCCGTTCCCCGGTCGAGGCCCCCGGCATGACCAGTGGGAACCCCAAACGCACAAAGGCCCCCAGGGTTTCCCCCGGAGGCCTCGGCAACCACCGCCGCCGATCGGTAGTGGTGTTTGGTGCGCGGCGCAAAATGGGATATGCTCCCAAGAACGCCACTTGCAGAGCAGTTAGCCGCTCTCTGCCGTGGTCCCTTGACCTGACGCAACAGGAAGGAACATGGACAGTATAACAAATTTTTCCCAGTACAACACCCTCATCCCTTCATCGCTGACAGTTCTCCGTCCGCCCGATCCTGGATTGCATCACCAGATCAGCCGACGCTCGGGAGCCTGTCATGCGGCCCGCTAGGCTCTACCACTCAGCC
>JAKAFG010000051.1 GCA_021818125.1 Pseudomonadota bacterium
CATGCCCAGTGGCAAGGTCGAACTGGCGGCAACGCGCATCAGCATGCTCAACCGATCCGAACCGGTCCCCTTCCCCCTGGATGAGGAAGACATCGCCGAAAATCTGCGGCTCAAATATCGCTATCTCGACCTGCGCCGCCCGGAAATGCTCCATCGTCTGCGCCTGCGCCATCAGGTCACCCGCTTCGTGCGCAGCTATCTGGACGGTGCCGGCTTTATCGACGTGGAAACCCCCGTCCTCACCCGCTCCACCCCCGAAGGCGCTCGTGACTATCTGGTGCCGTCGCGCACCCAGCCCGGACACTTTTTCGCACTGCCCCAGAGTCCGCAACTCTTCAAGCAGCTTCTGATGGTGGCGGGACTGGACCGCTATTACCAGATCACCAAGTGCTTCCGCGACGAAGACTTACGCGCCGATCGCCAGCCGGAGTTCACCCAGATTGATATCGAGGCCTCGTTTGTCGATGAAGAGGCTGTCATGGGGATTGCCGAGCCGATGATTCGCGGGCTGTTTGCCGAGGTATTGGGCGTGCAGTTTCCCGATCCCTTCCCGCGGATGACGTACAGGGACGCCATGCATCGTTTCGGCGTCGATCGCCCCGATCTGCGCAATCCGCTGGAGTTGACCGAACTCACCGACCTCATGCGCGCTGTGGACTTCAAAGTGTTCCGCGAAGCCGCCGAACGTCCGCATGGGCGGGTGGCCTGCCTGCGGGTACCCGGTGGCGTCCAGCTCAGCCGGGCGCAGATCGATGCCTACACCCAGTTCACCGCCATCTACGGTGCCAAGGGCCTGGCCTGGATCAAGGTGAATGCCCTGGATCAGGGTAACGAAGGTCTGCAATCCCCCATCGTCAAGTTCCTGCCGGAAAATGTTTTGCAGGAAATTCTCCGGCGGTGCGGCGCGGCGGCTGGCGACATCCTCTTTTTCGGCGCCGATACGGCCAAAATCGTCAACGAAGCCCTCGGCAATCTGCGCAACCGTCTGGCCGCTGATCTGGGCTTGCTGGAAGGCGAATGGTGCCCGGTCTGGATCACCGATTTCCCGATGTTCGACTATGACGACAAGGAAGATCGCTGGACTTCCACCCATCACCCCTTTACCGCGCCGCAAACGGAACACCTGGAAACCCTCAGCCAGGATCCCGGCAACGCCCTGGCGCGGGCCTACGATTTGGTGCTCAATGGCAACGAGATTGGCGGCGGCAGCATCCGCATCCATCAGGAGGCGGTACAGGAAAAGGTCTTCGCCGCCCTCGGTATCGGTGCGGAAGAGGCGCGGGACAAATTCGGCTTCCTGCTCGACGCCCTCCATTATGGGGCTCCGCCCCATGGCGGTCTGGCTTTCGGGCTGGATCGACTGGTGATGCTCATGTGCGGGGCTGAGACCATCCGTGACGTAATCGCCTTCCCCAAGACGCAAAAGGCCGGTTGCCTGCTCACCGAAGCCCCCGGTACAGTGGCCGACAAACAACTTCAGGAACTGGGCATCCGCCTGCGTCCCGGAGTCGGAGCCGGTGTTCAAAACCCCTGAGACGGGCACAGCTTGACGAGCGGACGGTGGCTTCGTAACGTAATTGAGTAATTATGTGCATGCGCAATAGCGCCTGAGAGGGTCAGTTATGGGTGTGGAAACGGTGATGGTTCAGGGACTCCGGCGCAGTGACGCAGCGGAGCTGGATGCGCGGATTCGGCGGGCCAAGGCCGCGCTGGGCAAACGTGCGGTCATTCTCGGCCACCACTATCAGCGCGAAGAAGTCTATCGCCACGCCGACTTTCATGGCGACTCCCTGCAACTCTCCCGCGCCGCCGCTGAGCAAGAGGCCGAGTTCATCGTCTTCTGCGGCGTTCACTTCATGGCGGAAGTGGCCGATATTCTCAGCCGCCCGGAACAGGCCAGCATCCTGCCGGACCTCAATGCCGGCTGCTCCATGGCCGACATGGCCGATATGCCGCAGGTGCAGCGTGCCTGGGAGGAACTGGCGACGGTGATCGATGTGGAGCAGGAGGTGACACCCGTCACCTACGTGAACTCTTCGGCCGCGCTCAAGGCCTTTTGCGGCGTCCACGGCGGCACCGTCTGCACCTCCTCCAATGCCCGCAAAGTGCTCGACTGGTCTTTCCAGCAACGTCCCAAGGCCCTGTTCTTCCCCGATCAGCATCTGGGACGCTGGACCGGGCATCAACTGGGTATTCCCCTGCGCGATATGCCGGTCTGGGACCCCAGCTTGCCGCTGGGTGGCCTCACGCCGGAAGCCATTCGCCGTGCCAAAATTCTGCTCTGGAAGGGACATTGCTCCGTCCACCAGATGTTTCAGCCAGCCCATATCGAACGCTGGCGCCGCGAGCACCCGCAGGGGCAGGTGATCGCCCATCCGGAAGCGTCTTTTGAAGTCTGCGAGAGGTCCGATGCCGTCGGTTCCACGGATTTCATCCTGCGCACGGTCAAGGCGTCGCCGCCCGGCAGTGCGTGGCTGGTAGGCACGGAGATCAATCTGGTCACCCGCCTGGCCGACGAGGTGCGCGCAGAGGGCAAAACCGTGGAGTTCATGTCGCCCATGGTCTGTATGTGCTCCACCATGTTCCGCATTGATCCGGAGCAACTGGCGCGCTCATTGGAGAGTCTCCTTGCGGGCCAGGTGGTCAACCGGATTCAGGTAGACCCGGAGACCGCCGCCCAGGCCCGCCTGGCGCTCGAACGCATGCTGGCGGTTTCCTGACGGACAGCATGGGGCAACCGTCTGCGGTGGCCGACCAGGCAACGGAATGGTCCTTTACCCAGCGCGGCCTGCATGCCCTGCTTTACGGCTACACCCGCTTTTATCAAGGGGGGCACTGGGAGCCCAGCAGTGTTCCTGAAACCGGGCCGGCCATCCTCGCCTGCAACCACGTCTCCGTGCTCGATCCCTTGTTCCTGGTAGCCAGCAACCGCCGGATGATTTCCTTTCTGGTCGCGCAGGAATATTACGACAAAGCCTGGATGCGCCGCCTGCTGGAGCAGACCTATAGCATCCCCGTACGCCGCGACCGCCGTGACGTAGGTGCCCTCCTGCAGGCGCGGCGGTTATTGGAAGACGGACGCGTACTGGGCATATTTCCCGAAGGCGGGATCAACCGCGATCAGACTCAGAAAGGCCTTGCCTGGCTGGTGCGGGAAAGCGCCGCGCCGGTGGTGCCCGCCCATATCAGTGGCGCGCGACAACGCCGCTCGGACCTCGCCACCTGGCTGCACCGGCAGCGGCCCCTGTTGCGTTATGGCGTGCCCTTGCATTTTCACCGCGATGCCAGCGCCGCCGAGGTGCTCGGCGCCACCATGAGCGCCATCGCCACCCTCGCATGACGGCATCCCCGCCTTTGCGGTACCATGGGCGATATTTTGGCAGAATAATCCAGCGATAGAACAGGGAGTGCGTCATGTCCGGGCATAGTAAGTGGTCCACCATCAAATTCAAGAAAGCGCTGAAGGACGCCAAGCGCGGCAAGATTTTCACCCGCCTCATCCGCGAAATCACGGTGGCGGCGCGGGCCGGCGGTGGTGATCCGGCCAGTAATTCCCGCTTGCGTCTTGCCCTGGACAAGGCCTACGGGGCCAATATGACCAAAGACACCATCGAGCGGGCGATCAAGCGCGGCACCGGCGAGCTGGAAGGCGTGGACTACGAAGAAGTCACCTATGAGGGTTATGGCCCCGGCGGTGTCGCTATCCTGATCGAAACTATGACCGACAATAAGGTGCGTACCGTCGCTGAAGTGCGCCACATATTTTCCAAGCGCGGCGGCAATATGGGCACCGCAGGCTCGGTGGCTTATCAGTTTAAAAAGCTTGGTCTGATTATTTTCCCGGCGGATGCTGATGAGGATCGGATTCTGGAAGCGGCCCTGGAAGCAGGTGCTGAAGACGTGGTCAATGAAGGTGAGCGGATCGCCGTTTATACGGCCCCATCGGATCTTCACAGCGTGGTTCTGGCCCTGGAAGCGGCGGGACTCAAGCCGGAAGAAAGTGAAATGACGATGATCCCGGAGAATACGATCGAGGTCAGTGGTGAGGAGGCGGAGAAACTGCTGCGGCTCATCGATTTCCTCGAAGAAAATGACGACGTACAAAACGTCTATGCCAACTACGAGATCAGTGACGAGGAAATGGCCCGTCTGGAAGCGGCATCCTGAACCCGCGGCGGAGCTTTTGGCGGATGCTGCAGCCATGGCGCTGAATGCGGGAGCATCTCCTGCATCCCTATCCCTGCCCAAGGCGGCGGTGCGGATCATCGGTATTGATCCAGGTTCTTTGCGCACCGGCTACGGCATTATTGAATCCGACGCGTCTGGTCAGCTCCGGCATGTGGCCCACGGTTGCCTGAATGTGGCGGGTCAGCCCTTTCTGGAGCGCATCGGCGCCATCTACCGCGACCTGAAACAGGTCATCGGCGACACGCAGCCGGATGTCGCGGCCATCGAGCAGGTGTTCATGGCGCGCAATGCCGACTCTGCCCTCAAGTTGGGGCAGGCGCGGGGGGCGGCGCTGGTCGCCTTACTGGAAGCCGGGTTACCCGTACATGAATACACTGCACTGCAGATCAAAAAAGCCGCCGTCGGTGGTGGCCATGCGGCCAAGGAGCAGGTGCAGAGCATGGTCCGCTGGCTCCTCAAACTGAGCGAAAACCCACAGGCCGATGCTGCCGATGCCCTGGCTTGTGCCATTTGTCATGCCCATCACGCCAGCACCCGGCAACGCTGGCAGTTGGCTGCCAGCCGCTGAACCGCGTCACGACCGAAGGGACCACCCGTCATGATCACCTCGCTTACCGGCACCATCTTGCAGCGGCGTCCGCCCTGGCTCTGGCTCGACGTGCAGGGGGTCGGCTATGAACTGGAGATGCCTCTGTCTGGCTTTTATCAAATGCCTGCCGAGGGTGCAGCGCTAACCGTGCATACCCACCTCACCATTCGCGAAGATGCCCATTTACTCTATGGTTTCATGACGGTAGCGGAGCGCGACACGTTTCGCCTGCTGATCCGGGTCAACGGCATCGGTGGCAAGGTGGCGCTAGCCTGCCTTTCTGGTCTGTCTGCGGAGCGACTCAGTCAGGCTGTGGCCGAGGGCAACACGGCGCAACTCACCGCCATCCCCGGCATCGGCCCGAAAACCGCTGAACGGCTGGTGGTAGAACTGCGCGACAAGATGGGTGGCATCGCGCCGGGACCGGTGGGGTGCAGCACGGTCGGCGACCCCCGTCAGGAAGCCATTGCAGCACTGCTGACTTTAGGTTATAAGCCTGCGCAGGCGAGCCAGGCCATGGCCGGCCTGGCGGAAGGTCTGGGTTTGGAAGACCTCATCCGCCAGTCGCTGCAACATTTGTCACGTCATTGATTTTTTGGAACCCGCCAGCGCGCAGATGGTCAGAGCAGGATGATGGATAGAGGCCCTCTCAACCCCCAGGAAGCCCACAATGATGCGGTAGACCATGCCCTGCGTCCGCGTCGGCTAGCGGAATATCTCGGGCAGGCCAAACTGCGAGAATCCCTGGGCCTGTATATCGATGCCGCCAAGGGGCGTAGCGAAGCGCTGGATCATGTGCTGCTCTTCGGCCCGCCCGGACTCGGCAAAACCACCCTGGCCCACATCATCGCCCAGGAGATGGGCGCGGGCCTCAAGGTCACCTCTGGCCCGGTGCTCGACAAGCCGGGTGATCTGGCCGCCATCCTCACCAACCTGCAACCCCATGACGTGCTCTTTGTCGACGAGATTCATCGACTCAGCCCGGTGGTGGAAGAAATCCTCTACCCGGCGCTGGAAGACTACGAACTGGACATCCTCATCGGCGAAGGACCCGCGGCGCGCTCCATCAAAATCAGCCTGCCACCCTTCACCCTGATTGGCGCCACCACCCGTGCCGGGCTGCTCACCTCGCCTTTGAGGGATCGCTTCGGCATCAGTTTTCATCTGGAATTCTACAGCGACGCCGAGCTGACCCAGATCGTCACCCGCTCCGCCCAAATTCTCGGCACCTCCCAAGCCCTGGAAGGTGCGCAGGAGATCGCCCGGCGCGCGCGGGGCACGCCGCGCATCGCCAACCGCCTGCTGCGCCGGGTGCGGGACTATGCCCAGGTACGCGGTAATGGCGAAATTGACATGGCGACGGCGCAGGCCGCCCTGACCCTCATGGAGGTGGACCAGCACGGTTTTGATGGCCAGGATCGCAAATTGCTCCAGGCCGTTATAGCGCGCTTTGCGGGCGGGCCGGTAGGGGTGGAGAGTCTGGCGGCGGCCATTGGCGAGGAGCGTGGCACCATCGAAGATGTGCTGGAACCCTTTCTGATTCAGCGCGGTTATTTGATTCGCACCCCGCGCGGACGCTGCGCAACGGAACTCAGCTATCTCGCCCTGGGCCTGACGGCCCCCAAGGAGCCCGGGGGGCTTTTCGATGCTGGCTAATGATCCCGTCAGCACCGTCCACGTTCGCGTTTATTATGAAGATACGGATCATGGCGGGGTGGTGTACCATGCCAACTACTTACGCTTCATGGAGCGCGCCCGCACCGAAATGCTGCGCGAACGGGGTTATGAGCTGGATGTACTGGAGCAAGATGCAGGAATCATTTTTGCGGTGCGCCGCGCTCGTCTGGACTTCCGCGCGCCGGCCCGCTTCAATGACCTGCTCCGTGTGGAAACCCGGGTCGTGAGCAAAAGCCCTGTGCGTATGGGTTTTCAACAAATCATCTCTGTCGGGGACAGGATGCTCTGTGGCGGAGAGGTAGAAGTGGTTTGCCTCGATGTGGCCCGTTTTCGTCCCCATGTTATCCCTGCAGACTTATTGCAGGCCGTCCCTCTTTCTGTTCAGCCGTGAGATTTTATGGATCCGCATAGCATCGCCAATAGTGCGCAGTCCCTCTCCCTGGCCCATCTGGTCATGAATGCCAGTTGGGTCGTACAGGTTATCCTCGTCATCCTGCTCATCGCGTCCGTCGCCTCCTGGACCATCATCTTCCGGAAGTTCGCCGTCTTTGCCAGCGCACACCGGGCGTTGGAGCGTTTTGAGAAGCGCTTCTGGAGCGGCGGCGAAATGAGCCAGATCTACCAGCATGTTTCCGGTAACAGCAATCTGGAAACGGGGGCGGGCAGCATCTTCTGCGCCGGTTATGAAGAATTCCAGCGTCAGCGTAACAAGATTCGTCCCAGCGACGCCCTGGATGCGGCGCGCCGCGCCATGCGGGTGGCCCAGATGCGCGAAGTGGGACGCCTGGAGAATAACCTCGCCTTTCTCGCCTCCGTATCCTCCGTAAGCCCTTTTGTCGGTCTCCTCGGTACTGTCTGGGGCATCATGACTGCCTTCATGCACATCGGCATGGCCGGGCAGGCCACCCTGGCGACGGTAGCGCCCCCCGTCGCCGAAGCACTCATCGCCACTGCGGCAGGCCTGTTCGCCGCCATCCCGGCGACCGCGGCTTATAACCGCTATGTCCATCAACTGGACAAGCTGGATGCGCAGTACGAGGTGTTCATGGACGAATTCACCAACATCCTGCATCGGCAGGTGCCTGAGACGAAGCCATGAAACGACGGCGTCTCATGGCGGAGATGAACGTCGTCCCCTACATCGACGTGACCCTCGTGCTGCTGGTGATTTTCATGCTCTCGGCGCCGCTGCTGACCCAGGGAGTGAATGTCAACCTGCCCAAGGGCGTAACCAAACCGGTATCGGATAAGACACCACCAGTACTGATTTCGGTGACCAGGCAGGGTGGTATCTCGGTGCAGTACAAGCAGAGCCACAGCGCCGTTACCCTGGATGATCTCGCGACGACGGTGCGGCATATCGCCGCTGCCAGCCACAATCAGGTGCAGGTGCTGGTGGGCGGTGATGCGCATGTGGATTACGGCAAGGTCATGGCGGTCATGGCGCGTTTGCAGGAGGCGGGCATTTCCCATGTCGGCCTGCTGACCCGTCCGGAGGGACATTGAAAGAACGCAAACGAATCTGGCCGCTGGTGCTGGCTATCGCGCTCAACGGCGCGATACTGGTGGCCTTATTCTGGAGCTTTCACATGAACGTGCCCAGTGCCGGGGATACCCCGATGCAGGCACAACTGAGCAGCGGCATGCCACCGGCTGCGGCACCCGCGCCACAGCCCGCGCCAATACCACAACCCGCTCCCATGCCCGCACCAAAACCGGTGCCGGTACCGAAACCCAAGCCGCCCACTCCGCCGCCACCCAGCGCCGCGCAGATGGCCGCAGAAAAAGCGGCACAAGAAAAGGCCGCAGAGCAGAAGGCCGCGCAGATCACCGCCGAAAAACAGGCCGCCGAGAAGCGGGCTGAGAAACTGGCGGCGCGTGCAGCGCATGAGAAAGCCGCGCAACGGGCGGCCGACAAAGCCGCCGCGCAGAAAGCAGCAGCAGAAAAGGCCGCCGCCGAAAAGCAGGCGGCGCAAAAAGCGGCTGCCGCACAACGCGCTGCGGCGCTGAAGCAGCAACTCGCCGAGCAACAGGCCAAGGCCGCAGAGGCGGCGCGGGCCAAGGCACTGCAGCAGCAGATGGAAGCCAGAGCCAAGCTGCAGGCCGAGGCCAACATGGCGGCGGCGCTGGCTAAGCAGGCGGCGGAAAATCAGCGATTGTCCGCTATTTTCGGTAGCGAAATTGCAGAACGTGTGAAGAGACATTGGCAGCCCGTTTTTGCGCCAAACCTTCATTGTCGCGTAAGCATCGAACTTTCACCGCAAGGTCAGCTAGAAGGCCAACCTACAGTTACTCAGTCAAGTGGAAACGCACAATTTGATTCAGCGGTGATTGCTGCGATTGAAGCGGCAGCACCTTTTCCCCCACCCATTGGGCTGTCTTACTCAGAATTTAAAGTTGTGAATATCGTCTTCAGCGCTAAGGAGCTCAGTAATGGCTAAAAAGTTAATATTTATTTGGCTGCTATCGCTTTTAACATGGGCCTTCGTTCTACCCGCCCAGGCGGCGCTCACGGTGGAAATCACCAAGAATGTGGCCTCGGCACTGCCTATCGCCATTCCCTCCTTTGGTCCAGGCATAGCCGGACAACCATCCGTTGCCGATGTGGTCCGTAATGACCTGCGCCACAGTGGCTTGTTCCGGGTCATCGACCCGGCGGGCTATCCCGGTGATCCCCGTGCTCCCAGTGGCGTGAAGGCCGCGGACTGGACAACGGTAGGGGCTACCGGCCTGGCCGTGGGTTCCGTGGAACCGCTGAACGGCGGCTATGTGGTCAATGTCTATGTCTACAACGTCAGCACGGGGCAGGAACTCACCGCTCACCGTTTCACCTGTTCCGCCGCGGAGTTGCACATGACCGCGCATCACGTCGCGGACGTCATTTATAAGGCGTTTACCGGCAAGCCCGGCCCCTTCGCCAGCCGGATCGCCTATGTCCGGCAAACGGGTGAAAACTACGAACTGCTGGTGGCGGAATCCGACGGCTGGAATCCGCACCCCATCGTGCGCGGCCTCATGCCGGTATTCTCCCCCGTCTGGTCGCCGGACAACCGGCGCCTGGCCTATGTCACCTACGCCGACGCCCGAGCCGTGATTTATGTGCAGGACCTGGCTACCGGACAGCGTCAGTCCATCGCCCCCGGTGGCGAGATTGTCAGCGCTCCGGCCTTCTCACCCAATGGTGAAGATTTGGCCTACGCCCGCTCCTCCGGTGGCCACACAGAGCTCTATGTGGCCAATTTACGGACCGGACAGCGCCAGCAATTGACCCATGATGAGGCCATCAACACCTCCCCCACCTGGTCGCCGGACGGCAGTCAGATCATCTTCGTCTCCGATCGCGCCGGTAGTCCGCAGATCTATGGGATGAACGCGAATGGTGGCGGTGTGCATCGTCTGAGCTACGACGGCAACTACAATGCCGGTCCGGTCTACTCGCCTGCGGGCAATGCGATCGCCTTTATTCACCGCACCGATGGCGTCTATGCCCTCGCCGTGATGAACCCGGACGGCAGCGGCGTGCGCGTGCTGGATGCCCAGGGCAATTGCGATCATCCGAGCTTCGCCGGCAATGGCCAGATGATCCTCTACGGCACCCACCGCGGCGGGCACAAAGTGCTGGCCGAGGTCAGCCTGGACGGCAAGACCATGGCCGTACTACACAGCAACGCAGGAGAGGATAGCCAACCGGCCTGGTCCCATTAAACCATCATTTCCCGCCTGAGGTGGCCGAATGACGCCAGTCAACATCCCCACCACGCCAGCGGCGCCGCAAGCCTTGATCAGCGATGTTCGCCAGCTCATCGAGAGTAGCCGCGCCCAACTGGCCGTCACCGTCAACAGCGCCCTGACGTTGTTGTACTGGCATATCGGCCAGCGCATCCAGCATGAAGTGCTGCAAGGCGAGCGCGCCGCCTACGGCGAGCAAATCGTCTCGACGCTGGCCCGACAACTGGAGGCCGACTACGGGCGTGGCTTCTCCGGCAAAAACCTGCGCCACATGCTGCGCTTTGCCGAGGCCTTTCCCCAGGCCGAGATTGTCTCCGCACTGCGGAGACAATTGAGCTGGACGCATATCAAGACCCTGATCTACATCGACGACCCGCTCAAGCGCGACTTCTACCTGCAGATGTGCCAACAGGAGCGCTGGAGCACCCGCACCCTGCAAGAGCGGCTCGATTCCCTGTTGTTCGAGCGCACCGCGCTCTCGCGCCAGCCTGAGCAGCTACTGGCCACCGAGCTGGCCAGCCTGCGCCAAAGCGGCCAGATCACCCCGGCGCTGCTACTCAAAGACCCCTACGTGCTCGATTTTCTCGGCCTGCAAGACCGCTACCTGGAAAAAGATCTGGAAGACGCCATTCTGCGCGAGCTGGAG